>JBDSVO010000061.1:0-6536 GCA_039927215.1 Gemmatimonadaceae bacterium | reverse complement strand
AGCGATCGCCCACGCGCAGAACGTGAACCTTGCGGTCGAGATCGTCGGCATTGAGAACTTTGCCGTAGGCTATGGCAGCGCGCCGGCAGACGACCGGATCGCTCACGGGCCTTACCTCGGACGGCTTTACGCGCGGAACGTTGTACGCTTTCAGAAATTTTCCAGCGACCTTGTCGGAGCGCCGCATTACCGAGCTGAAAAGTCGCTGGTTGTAGCGACTCCCGGATACGCCCCGAATGCACCCGGCTTTGGGGCTTGGTGTTGGTGACCCAACCCCGAGAGCGAGCACGGGCGCCGCGGAAAGAATAAGCGCGAGACGCGTGACTTGTCGCATGGCTTTGGAACGACGCTCATGCGCTGCCCGAGTAACTATTCGTTGCCATCACGCAGAGTTACGGCATTACATTGGACCCCAATGGCAGACTTTATCGCGCGCCAGAACAGCGAGCGACTGAGGCAGCGCCTCTCCGCGGGGTTCACCATCCGCGAGCCGCCTGCGTTCAGCAAGCTCGCCAGGTCCATCGTCGAGATGGCTCTCGTCACCGGCGTCGTCGTTCGCCTGTACCGTGCAGTGGTCCTCACGCATGCCAGCGCGAGCGGGTTGTACCTCGGCACTATGTTTCTCCTCGCGTCGGCGTTCGTGCTCCTCATGGCGACGGTGCATCTCAGCCGGTTCCCCCTTCGCCAGTGGATGTGGAGAGCGCCCGCATTCGGCGCGCTCGAGTCGGCGTTCGAGAGCATTGTCAGTCTCGGTCTCATACTCGCGAACCGCGAGCCGCTCGGGACCGGTGCCGCGGCGCTCGGTGACTGGCCCGGCATTGCGGGCACAATTTTCCTGCGCCACGTGATCGTCATCTCTGTATTCGCGTTACTGCTCGCGCTCACGGTCAAGCTCGTTCGTTACCAGCTTTTGAAGCGCGAACACACTGCATGGAGTTCCGGGACCGTTCGGGCAGGTATTCCCGGAGAAGCCATACTCGACAGGCGCCGGCACTCGGGAGCACAGGACAGATTTGTCACTCCGCCTAAGGAGCGTCGGCGCAACACCTGAGCGACCGGGGCCGGCGGAATGCGCCACTGAGAAGGAATCGACCGCCGGCCGTTTTTTTCACCGCTTCCAGTTATTATTCGATACGACCGTTGAATTCATTACCGGAGAGAGAAGATGTACGATGAACGAATAGTCACACCGATGCGCCAGGAGCTCACCCAGCTCGGCATCGAGGAAATGAGAACTCCCGAAGAAGTCGACACGAAGCTCAGGGACGCGAAGGGAACAACGCTCGTCGTCGTCAATTCCGTCTGCGGGTGCGCCGCGCGCAATGCACGTCCCGCGGTTGCGAAGGCTCTCCAGCATCCGGTGAAGCCGTCCATGCTGACCACGGTGTTCGCGGGGCAGGACGCCGCCGCCGTGCAGCGCGCGCGGAGCTACTTCCTCGGATACCCGCCGTCGTCGCCGCAGATCGCACTGCTGAAGGACGGTCGCCTCGTGTTCATGCTGGAGCGCCACAACATCGAGGGTCGGACGGCGAACGAGATATCCGACGATCTCGTTGCGGCCTTCGACAAGTACTGCGAAACCACCGCCACCACCGAGGCGATGGTCTGATCGCAGGAAATCACTGCGGACTGTGGTACTACACTGGGCTTCGGACTAAACTGCGGATTTCGGACAACAGCCTCAGCCAGCAACAATGGGCGGCGTGTCCTCGGTCACAATTGGCACCGTTCCGTTCCGTCCCCTTCGCAGTCCGTAGTTTAGTCCGCAGTCCGCAGCTTAGTCCGCAGTCCCTAGTTTAGTCCGCAGTCCGCAGTTTAGTCCGCAGTCCGCGGTGTACTGCCGCAGTCCGTAGTGCAGCTCCGCAGTGCGCAGTTCGGAGTTAGTGGGCGTACACGATCCAGCGCCTCAACTCCTTCAGACTGGGGCGCTTTCCGTACATCAGTAGTCCAACCCGATAGATTCGCGCGGCGATCCACACTGCCCCCCAGCAGGAGAGCGCCAGCCCGATGAGCGACCCCGCCAGCTCGTACCACGGCACGGTCACCAGCGCCAGACGAAGCGGCATGATGATCGGCGCCGAGAAAGGCAGCAGCGACATCACCATGGCAAGCTGTCCTGTGGGGTTGAGCAGAATCGGATTGATGAAAATTGCCGTTGCGACGAGCAGAATCAGCATCGGCTGCACCGCCTGCTGCGCCTCCTGCTCCGTATTCACCGATGCGCCCACCGCCGCGTACAGCGATGCGTAGAAGATGAAACCAAGAAGGAAGAAAACGAGAAGCAGAATCGCAAATCCGATCGAGATCTCCGGTAACTGGAATGGTAGCGTATTGATACCAATTCGACTCAGCACCGGCTCACGCAGCTTGAACATCGCCACCGACGCAATCACCCAGATGAGCTGTTGCGTCAAACCCACGGCTCCGACGCCAAGGACCTTTCCAGCGAGCAGCGTGGTCGACGGAACGCTGGAGACAACCACCTCCGCGACGCGAGTCGTCTTTTCCTCGAGCACTCCACGCAGCACGTTCTGGCCGTACAGCACGATCGACATGTAGAGCAGAAACGCGATGACTCCGGCGAAGATTATGCTCACCGCGCCCGAGCCACCGCGTCCTTTGTCGGTGATCCGCGCGGTGTTCAATCTGAGCGGCATGAGCGTCAGCTCTTTCACCTTGTCCTGCTTGACTCCCAGACCTTCGAGTCGCTCGGCGAGAAGCGTCTCTTTCACGGTTGTGCGGACGCGCTCCATGTCGCCGATCGAAGTTGCGTTGCGGCCGGCATAGCGGAGCTGCTCCCCTCGAAGCGTCTGCTCATCGAGAATGAGATACCCGGTTGCCTGCTTGGCCATCACCTGGTGCATTGCCGTGCTTTCCGCTTGCGAGAGCTCGCGTGGAGCAATCTCCCTGACGACTGGAGCAGCTGAGCCCGGTGGTTGTCCCGCACTCATCCCCTTCGCGACCTTGGCGCCCATGCCGATGCTCGTCGCATCCAGAATTATGGTGTTCGTGAATTCGGTCGACGCCTTGCCCCTCTTTGTCATTATGGCGGGAACGATGATCAGCGAGCCGAAGAAAACAGGGCCGAACACTGTCGCGATGACGAACCAGCGCGTTCTCACGCGCTCGCGGTACTCCCGCTTGATAATCGTCCAGAGCTTACCCATGGCCGGTAATCCCCATCTCTACGCCATCGGAGAACGGAGCTTCGCCGGGCAAACGAGAGCGAGCCCCGACTTTCTCGAGGAATATCTGATGCAGCGACGGCTGAACCAGCTCGAAGCGTTGCACACTCGCACCCGAGTCCACGATCCGCCGCAGCAGATCCTGCGGCTTTGCGTTTTCCGCGAGCTCGATTTCGAAGTACAGGTTCGAGTCGTCCACTCGCGAGACGAGTCGGCGGTCACTCAGGATCTCTCCGACACCGTTCGACGAGCCGCCCTCGAGGGAGAGAGCGATATTCCGGGCGCCGTGAGCGTTCTTGATCGACACGATCGAGCCGTCGAGCACTTTCTCTCCGCGCGCAAGAATGCAGACGGAATCGCAGATTCGCTCGGCGTTGTCCATCAGGTGCGTGCTGAAGATCACCGTCTTCCCGCGCCGCCGAAGATCAACAATCGTGTCCTTCAAAGCTTGCGCGTTGATGGGATCGAGCCCGCTGAACGGCTCATCCAGGATTACCAGCTCAGGATCGTGCAGCAACGTGCCGATGAACTGAACCTTCTGCTGCATTCCACGTGAAAGCTCGTCGATCTTGGAAAGTCCCCAATCCTTTTCAGCTGTTTTCAGCTCGAGTCGCTCGAGCCACTCGGTGATTCGCTTATCCGCCACCGCACGTGGGACTCCCTTCAGCTCGGCGAGAAATCGCAGAACACGTCTCACCTGCATCTTGCGATACAGTCCGCGCTCTTCGGGAAGGTACCCGACGCGATCGGTGATCTTCGGATCGTTGAAGGGAACGCCAAGAATCCGGATCGTACCCTCATCGGGTGCGATGATGTTCAGGATCATCCGGATCGTCGTGGTTTTTCCCGCGCCATTCGGGCCGAGCAGCCCGTAGACCGATCCCTTGGGCACGCGCAATGTGAGATCGCGAACGGCTACATGCGTAGCATATCGCTTCGAGACGCTCTCGATCTCGACGGTAAGGTCAGCCATGTAGTGTGCGCACCGATGGAACCGTACAATATAGATGTGAAGCATCATTTGCGCCGATGATCGCGGAGCCCGCGAACACAGTGCAGCCCGCGACGGTGAACGACCGGCCGAGGTTGCGTTTCGACAGGAACGAGCTCGCCGGTGCGTTCGGAGATATCGGCACCGATCTGCCGCTGATCATCGGGATGATCCTCGCCGCCGGTCTCGACAGCGCGAGCGTTCTCGTGATGTTCGGCCTGATGCAGGTATTCACCGCGCTCGTCTACGGGATACCAATGGCGGTGCAGCCGCTCAAGGCGGTAGCGGTAATCGTGATCACGCAGCGGATCGCTCCGGAGCTGCTCTACGGTGGAGGCCTTGCCATCGGTGTTGCGATGCTTCTTCTCACTCTGTCCGGCGGAATCGACTGGCTGGCACGAGTTGTTCCGCGCGCCGTAGTGCGTGGGCTTCAGCTCGGACTCGGGCTGCAGCTTGCTCTCCTTGCACTGCGTGACTACGTGCAGCGCGACGGCGCGCGTGGTTACGTGCTCGCGGCAGCAGCGTTCGTGATCGTCATTGCACTTATCGGGAATCGCCGGTTTCCACCGGCCCTGTTTGTCATCGGACTCGGAATCGTTTACGCGATCGCGTACAATCTCGATCCCGCGCAGATTGCCGCTGGCACCGGCTTTTCGCTTCCAACTATCCACCGATTGTCGCTCAGCGATATCGTGAGCGGCTTCGTGCTGCTCGCCATTCCGCAGATTCCGCTGTCACTCGGCAACTCCGTTCTCGCCACTCGACAAATTGCCGAGGATCTCTTTCCCGACCGGCGCATCACTGTGAGAAAGCTCGGAATCACATACGCGGCCATGAATATTGTGAATCCGTGGCTTGGCGGAGTTCCAACGTGCCATGGATCGGGAGGTCTCGCTGGCCATTACACGTTCGGCGCGCGCACCGGCGGATCGCTCATCATTTACGGCTCGATCTATCTCGCAATCGGCCTGTTCTTCGCCGGCGTGTTTCAGCAGACTGTGCAGGTATTTCCTCTCCCGATGCTCGGAGTTCTCCTGTTGTTCGAGGGACTCGCGTTGATGTCGCTCGTGCGGGGCGAAGCAGTGGGCCGCTGGGAGTTCTTCGTCGTGCTGATTGTCGGGTTGATCGCAGTCGGGCTTCCGTACGGTTATGCGATTGCGCTCGTAGTGGGCACGGCCCTGTATTACTTCTTTCGCGCCAGGGGATTACTGGCGCAGCCGTAAGCCGCGCTACCGAATCTCGATCATTCGCGCAGCTGTGACGGGAGGAGAGCCGCTCGGTGTCAGCTCCAGCTTGAGCTTGTAGCGGCCGCGCGGAATCAACGACAGGTCGAGGACTACGGATCGCGTGGCGATTCCACCCATCGATGGAGTATCTCGCCACGCAATACTCAGTGGTGAGCTTCGTTTCCCGAGTCCGATGGCTTCGGCGAGCCTTCGCAGCGCTCCTTCCATCCGGGTAAGTGTGAGCGAGACAGGGAGCGCGCTGTCCGGGCGCGCCAATCCGTATGCTTCCCAGTAAATACCGAGCTTCCGATCACCTGCTACCGTTGGGCTTCCGAGCGTGTGCGGGAGAATCGATGCAAGGTCGCTTGCATCTGACGAAGCCTCGAACAGCAAAATGTCTGACACCGCGATTGCATTCGGCGCTCGCCGCGGAAGCCACAGACCCTGGCGAAGGCGCGCGCCTCGCTTTTTGTCCGGGCTCCAGGTCTCAACGCTGAGAATGCGCGGCGTCGCGTCGACCGTGACCGAATGAAAGCCTCGCGAAAGCTTCAGCTCGGAGATGATGGGCTGGTCGCGCTCGTCGCGTGCGAGCACCAGAGCGGACTGAACGGTGCCACCGGCAAACACGGTGTCGCGAGAGACGTCGTATGCCGCCACGACCTGCACCGAATCACCGCGTCGGAAAAGCGCGATCTGCGGCGTGAGCTCGCCAACGAGACGCGCCATTCCCGGCGCATATCGTTCGGCAGAATACTGATCGCGAAGACTCCATGTCGAATCGCCGATGGTGACGGCGGAATCGATCGTGAGCGATGCAGGCAAGAAGTGATAGTTTGGCGACGCTTCGTGTCCTGAGATCGTGCCCTGGCGGGTATCCATCGACGACCCGGGCGAAAGGGTCCAGTACCGCGACCAGCCATAGCGCAGGACGAGCTCCCGCAGGTCATCCCCCCAATGGATGTCGTATCCGGCGCGCGTGCCGTCGAGAATACGGCTCATGACGTGACGGGCGTAATGCTCTGTCTGCCTGTCGTTACCGGGAACCGCAAGAAATGGATCTGCGAGCCACCACAGCCGGGCTGCAAGCGCTACCCGGCGGCCGCATCCGACTTTGCCGTAGCGTTTTCGCTGACT
>JBDSVO010000060.1:0-7872 GCA_039927215.1 Gemmatimonadaceae bacterium | reverse complement strand
AGAACAAAGACGGCGAAATAAGTGTTCTTGTTGGCGACCGCTTTGTCGTGGCTGTGGACGGTAACAACGTCGACATGGATGCCATCAAGTCCACGCTCGGGAAGGTGGATCTTGGCAAGCTCAATTCGATGAAAGGGCAGGGCGTCCAGTAACAGCGGCGGTTTCGATTCGGAGTCTTGCTGGTCTCCCAAGCCGTGCCAGCTGCAGATTGAGCAGATGCTGAAGATCTTTGGAAAGGCCGCCATCTTCTGCTGCGTCTTTATGAGTTGCGCTCCGCAGAGTCCCGCGCAGACGATTCGGAAGAGCCAGCTCGCGTCGGTGATGCAAATGATTGGCGACACCCGGATCGAGATCATTTATCACAGGCCGGTTGCGCGCGCGCGCGAGCTATACGGCGCGCTCGTGCCGTGGGGAAGAATCTGGTCGCCGAGCGCTGATACGGCGGCAATCTTCCGGACGACTACTGATCTCGAAGTTGGCAGCGCGCGATTGCGCGCGGGCCGCTACAGCATCTGGGCGATTCCCGACCGCGAGTCGTGGACGATCATCTTCAGCTCGGTCGTTCCGGTGTTTCACGTTCGCTATCCTGAAGGGCGCGACGTGCTTCGTGTGAAGGCGACTCCGCATCCGGGTGATCACATGGAGACGCTCGCATTCTACTTTCCGATGGTAGACGCTGATTCGGCTGTACTCAACCTGCATTGGGGAAAAACCGTCGTCCCACTTTCGATTCGGGGAGCGCGACCTCCCCGGTAGCTTGACCGGCCGCGCACCATCCGATACGCGGCCGTCCATACAGCGTCGCCGCGCCGGACTCAGTCCTTGACGTCCTCGCGACGAAATTTTGCCGGGTTATTGTCAAACTCGACTTTGCACGCCGTCGAGCAGAAATAGTAGTCCCGCCCTTCGAACGCACTCTTGCCGGCCGCTGTCTGCGTGTCGACAGTCATCCCGCAGACGGGATCGATTGCTGTTGCCATGAGGCCTCCTGTTGAAAGAGAAACCCCGCAAGCGACGCGCCACGTTGCTCTCGAATACGGCGAGCGAATCTGTCTTTGGAAGACGTGGCGAAGCATGTTTGGTTCCCATGTCGACCGCCTCGAGCTACCGTGCGCTTTGGATAGTGGTTTTCGTCTTCGGATGCGACAGGTCGTCTGATTCGTCGCCGGCAGCTGCGCCTGCACCACCGCCGGCGCGGGCGATTGGCAGCGCGTCATCGACGGGCGGCGCAGTAACAGCGAACTCAACGAAGCCCGGGTGCGCGCACACGGGACTCTGGGCGGTGTGCAGTGTCGAGAACCGGCTTCGACAAGCAGGCTTTGTCGCCAGGCGCGTGCAAGGGCAGGGGCCGGACCGTCCCGGCTTCAGCGTGAAGCCCATCGTTTACACGCTCGGCAGATCACATCTCGAGGTTTTTATCTATCCGGATGAAGCTTCGCTCGCGCGCGACGTTGTGAAAATGGATACGTTACGTGTCGCGCCGATCGGCACTGCTGGATCGTGGGAGATTCCGCCGCTTCTCATTCGATCGGGCAATCTCGCCGCTGTTCTGCTCAGCGAGAACCCGCGCCAGGCGGAGCGATTGTCGCTCGCGCTCACGGCGGGCGCCCCGCAGTCAGGCTCACCCCGATAAAAAGGATCGCAGTGCTGCAGAGAATTGAAGTGACGCTGGCGCGCCTGCTCGCCGCCAGCGCTTTTCTCGCCGGGTGTGCGCCTCAACCATCATCGCTTCCGCCAGCCGGTCAACCTCCGGTCACGGTGGCTGCAGTCGGCTCCGGTGGAACGAACCGAGCCGATCAGCTCAACAAACCGTACGTGATCATGGTCTCGTTCGACGGATTCCGCGCCGATTATCTCGACCGCTATCCAGCGCCCAACTTCCAGCGCGTCGCACGAAATGGAGTGCGAGCGAAGGGTCTCATCCCCGTCTTCCCTTCAAAGACCTTTCCGAATCACTACTCCATTGTCACGGGCCAGTACGCTGAGTCTCACGGAATCGTCGCCAACCGGTTCTTCGATCCGGCTCGAAAGGAGTCGTACGCTCTTGGCGATCGGAAAACTGTTCTCGATGGATCGTGGTACAGAGGAGAGCCGATCTGGGTCACTGCCGAACGGCAGGGAATGGTTTCCGCATCTTATTTCTGGGTCGGATCGGAAGCGCCCATCAAGGGAATACGCCCCGCGTACTTGAAGCAATTCGGCCCGGAGCCGGTCACAATTTCAATGCGCGCGGATACTGTGATCGGGTGGCTGAGCAAGCCTGGCGCGCAACGGCCGCACGTGATCACGCTCTACATTAGCGACGTCGACGGGGCAGGCCACGCAAACGGGCCCGAGAGCCCTCAGGTCGCGAGCGCAATCCTCGCCGTGGATTCCGCACTCGGCCGTTTGCTCGACGGAATTCAGGCGCTTCCACTCCGTGACAGCACAAACGTAGTCCTCGTGTCCGACCATGGTATGACGACGTACACTCCGGAGACTGCGGTCGCTCTCGAGTCGCTCATCGACACTGTTGGAGTTCTCCTCGCGGACGGAGGCCCGAATGCCAACCTGCACATCTCGGGCGGAGCGGAGCGCGCGGTGGCTATACGGGATGCGCTGAACTCGCGCCTCCAACATGGTCGAGCATACTTACGGGAAGACGTCCCGGCTCGACTGCATTATCGGGCCGATCCGAGAATCGGCGATGTAGTAGTCATCATGGAGGAGCACTACCAGATCGTCAGGCGCGCGTCGCTGCCGAAACGGCCAGGCGGCAACCATGGCTGGGATCCAGCTTATCCCTCGATGCATGGAATTTTTCTCGTGGCCGGCCCGCGCATAAAGAACGGAGTGATGATTCCTCCGTTCGAGAACGTGAACATCTACCCGTTTCTGACTGAGCTACTCGGGCTTACACCTGCGTCTGACATTCAGGGCCGCAGAGGATGGCTGGCGAATCAGGTCACTCGATGACCTTCGGTGCCTCCCCTGAGGTCGGCTCTCCTCCGCCGGGTGATGGCGCCTTCGTACCATCCTTTCCTTCGTCTGCGCGCTTCTCCTCCTTCACATCCGGCAACGCATCGCTGGAGATCCAGCCCTGCTCAGCTGCATGCTTCGCCGCGCCGAGCGTGTCTTCCGCGAGCACGAGCGTCGAGTGCGCGGCAAGAATCTCCTCCGCAAGCTTCGTCACCGACGCCGAGCGTTCGGCATTTCGGGTGACGTCGCGGATGTAGATCGCCGCAACGCGGTTGGGGAATTCGCGCACGATCTGACTGTAGATCTCGGGATCGTGCTGGCTCGTGTCACCGATGAGAATGAATTGAAGGTCGGGATAGAGCTTCATGATGTTTCGAATCGCGGCGCCCTTGTGGTCGAGGTGGCGTGCGGACGAAAGCGAGCTCCACCCGATGTCCCAGTCCCTCAGGATCAACGGGCCTTTCGGTACTTTCTGAAGATCCATGAACTCGGCGATCACGTCATAGATGTTCCAGGGACTGCTCGAGACGTAGAAAATGGGATTCCGTTCGTCGCCACCTTTGCCCTTGCGCAGAGCGCGGTAAAACGCTGCGACGCCGGGGAAGGGCAGCCGAGTGCGCGCGTTGCCGAGCATCACCGTCCGCGCGGCTTGAAGGAAGTTCGAGACGCGCGACTGAATCACCGTATCGTCGAGATCGCTTATCACCCCGAAGCGGCAAGTCGGCGGTGCAACGAGCACATCGGCGGAGCCTTGGACGTTCTCCCTGTCGGGTTGCCCCGATGAAACGAGCTCGACTGAGTAGCCACGCCACTCCCCGTCGCCGTCGAGTGGTGCATCGAGATCGATCCAGCCGCCGAAAAATCCTTCGTCGTCGGTTTTCATCGCGGTTTTCTTGCCTGCGTATTCCACGGTGACTTCGGCGTGCCCGAGTGGATCAGCCTGAGCGCGGCGGTAGGTGTAAACCAAGTTCTTGAGTGTCGAATCGGCGTCGGTGCTCGCACCGATGTTCCGTTTCTCGAGCACGCGGCCGTAGACGTGCGCGCGGTTTGCGTTGCCGTATCCGCGGTAGGCGACGATCTCGAACGGCTCGTCGCCGAACGCGGCATGAGCGACGCGGGCGGCGGCGCCCAGCACTTCCTTGCTGAGGCCGCTCAGAAGCGGTCCGACGTCCGCCGCCCACTTCCTCATTTCGTGTCCCCGATTTGTCCTGGTCCGCAGTCCTTTATCATCGCAGACTGCGGACATGCAAAAAACTCGCTAGGGGAGACTAACGTACTTTCCGAGGAAGCTGCTCGCTTCAGGCGTGTCCAGCCGCCAGCCGCAGGTCAAGGTCGTGCAAAATTCATCCGTTTATTCTACGAAAAATGGCAGCCCAGGCCCAAACCGGTACCAGGGCGGAGTTCTGGTCAGAACTCGTTGCTGTAGCTGACGAATTTGAAGCGTCCGTCGCGCTCGATGACCGATCCGAACAGGCGCTGGCGAGTGGTATTGCGGTCCTGATCAACAAGGCGAACTGCACAGTCCGCCCAGATAACGTTGCCGCCTTGCCGTTCGGGTTTTTGGGCGCAGGAGTGGCTCACGTATTTCAATTGCGTGCCGCCAATTCGCCGAAGAAGGCGGGTCAAGCCCGAGCTGCTCGGATTCCGGATCTGATTCCACACGAGCGCCGGCGATTGCCGGTAAGGCGGATGCGTGTACGGTGATTCGGGATAGACGAGATCCGCAAACTCGCTTGCTGTAAGCAGCATCTCGCGGAGTGTTGATGAATCGTTCGTCTCAAGGGCCGTGATGAATTTCCTCACCAGGGTTTCGCGGGAGAGAGTGCCGCCGGCGAGGGTTGTCGCAACCTCCGCGACATCATTGCGGCCGGAGCGTTCGTCCACCACCGCGAGACGAAATCGGCGCAACTCTTCTTCCACCGGCAGAATAGAGTCTACTACATAGCCTGGCAGAATACGGTTGATCGAGTCCTCGTGCGCGCGCGCGATCGAGTCGGCGCGGACAGAATCCGCAACGTTCAGTGTCGACGACTCCTCCCTCGCCGGCGAACAGGCAGCGGCAGCGAAGCCGATGAAGGCGACGCTGCCGCTGAGAATCAGGCGAAGCAGTCTAGTTGCGGGTATAAGCAGTCCAGCCGGTCCACCACTTCGGACCGCCTGGCGCCGCTGCGCCGAGATAGGCAGTGCCAGTGACGGCTGTGCCGCCCTTTGTTGCGAGTTTTCCAGTGAACGTGGCGAGTCCCCCGGTAGCGGTCACCGCTCCTGCGGAAGGTGTCCAATCGAATGCAGCAACATTTGCCGGAACTGCACCCTGCGCCGGAAGTGCGGTGAACAGCGCTGTCGCGGTCAAGCCGCTGGTGAGAGCATTGCCCGGAGCGTCAAGGGAGTTCTGGATCGTGCTGCCGCCACCGGCCTGAAAGATCGAGCTCCCGGCCTCGGAGAAGTAGACGTTCTTCACAACCAGATCAGCCGTTGCGACATCGGGCACTGAAACCGATCCGGTGCGCACGAATGTCTCTGCGTCGCGCAGTGAGACTCCGCCGCGCGGGAAGCGCGTCACCAAGCCGTTCACATAGTATCCGCCCGTACCTCGGCGGAGCATCATGCCATACCCGCCGCCCGATCCAACGCACGCTACGTCACCACATCCGACGAGAGTGAAGTTCGTCACGAGCGGAGCTGTAAACGGTGCCTGATTGAATCCAAGGTCGCAGCCTGAGCCGTTGCAGCCGTCGTTCTCGATTCCCTGCAGGTCCGTCGCGAAGAAACCGGCGCCAGTGCGAGGAGTGAGCTGAACCGAGTTGAACCCGATCAGGAACGACAAGCGCCCGACAAATCCTTCAGACATGTCGAACATGTCATCGCCGGTTTCGTAGGCGACTAGGTGATCGATGTCGAAGCCGCCACCGAAAAATTCGAACGAGTCGTCCAGGCCGCCCATCGCTTGCAGGTAAGAGGCGCGCGTCCCCGAGCCAACGGCTGCAAACGTGAACGAATTGAGCTCGTTGTTCAGCGACGGCGCGAAGCCCGCAAACTCGACGCGCACATATGAGAGCGTGCCGGAATTGTCGGTTGGCACGCTACCGCCAGAGTAGAGCACCTGGTAGTTCTTGCCACCGACGACGGCCGCGCCGTCCGTACCCGATCCCTCGACTTCCACGGTTCCGCTGCGGTTGTTGATCGCGTTCCCGATGATGATCAGCCCGCCCCAATCGCCGGGCTGGCGCTGGCCCGCCGGCCGCGACGACGTAAACACGATAGGGGCATCGACTGTTCCGACAGCCTGAATCTTCGCCCCGCGTAATATCCAGATCGAGGAGCCGAGTGTGTTGAAGTCGCCTTTGATCGTCGTGCCCGGCTGGATCGTGAGCGTCGCGCCGTTGGCGACGTGAATGAAACCCTTCAACGTGTAGACCGTGTCGGCGTACAACGTACGACTCGCGGTGATGTCAGTCGTGATATCCGCCGCGGCGTTACCGAACGTCAGCGTGGTGGCCGACGCCTCTCCCGATGCAACGCTCCTCAGCCCGTCTCTGTTGGTGATGACGTGATAGCGATACGTCGTATTCACCTTGAGGCTCGCGTCATTATAAGCAACAGTGCCAGCCGCGGCCGGCGCAGGGATGCTCGTGATTTGCGCGAAGGCGCCCGTGGGCCCTTCCGCGCGTTCTATGTCGTAGCTCGTATCCCCGGCTCGACTGTTGAACGAGAGCTGGATCGAACTTGCGCCCTTTGCAGTCGTCGAAAGACCGACGATCGGATCGGGCGCCGACGGGCCGGTAGTGGAATCGCTGCAGGCTGCAGCGAAGAGTGTGATCAGGGCAACCGCGGAAATCAGCGATCGACGGTTGAGCGACATTCGTTGCCTTTGGAAATGGAGTTGATGACGGGGTGAAGCGAAGAGGTGGCGAAAGCGATGTTCCGCCTCGCCACCTCAATCGAATAGAACGGTGTCGCAATCAGGCTTCGTCGCCGTCACAACCAGGTCACAATGCGCCTGAGCCGGAGGTCACGGCCGAATCTGAAACCCCGCCTGGATTGTCCGCCCCGTGTGGTAGAGCTCTCGCGTCGCCGTGCCCTGGACGGTTTCGTAGGGTGAATCGAGTAGATTCTTCGCGTCGAATCTGGCTGTCACCATCCGCGTCAATCCAAACCTGACCGACAGATCGAGCACGCTGCGTCCGCGCTGTATCACGTCGGGCAGCGGGGAATCGCCAGCCGCATCTATGCGGTCGCCGATCCGATTGAAGAGCAACGTTGCGGACGACGAGCCGGCAACAGACGTATAGGAGAGTCCGGCGTTGAAGACATACGGCGCCTGTCCCACCATCCGCCGGCTGAGATTCGTCGCGCTTGCTTCGGTGTCCTTGAAAAGGTGAATCGCGCTCTGCATCGCGGTGATGTTCGTAAACACTGAGAACGGCGCGAGCGCGTTCGCCAGGAACGCGAGGTCTTTGCGGACCTCGAGCTCGACGCCGTAGTTATCGGCACTCTCTGCATTGGTGTAGAACACAACTCGTGTTCCGGAACCAGCCGCGCGATAGACGCGCTCGATTGGGAGATCGAACTTCTTCGCGAACAATCCAACGCTCAAAACCTGGCCGCTGCCCGGATACCACTCCCACCTCAGGTCGGCATTCGTAACGTTCGTACGCGAGAGATTCTCATTGCCCTCTGTGTCGTCGCCATTCAGAACGTCGCGGCTCTTGATTGGCGAAAGCTCACGATACTCAGGTCTGGCGAGAGTTCGTGAAGCCGACAGGCGAAGCTGCTGGGTTTCATTCAGCTTCACGTTGAGGGCAAGCGACGGAAGCACGTCGTTCCATTTCTTCTTCGTGTACACGGGCGACCCCAGCGTGGAAAACGCGTCCACTTCAAGGCGGTCGCTCTCGTAGCGGGCGCCGCCGATTACCC
>JBDSVO010000059.1:0-4094 GCA_039927215.1 Gemmatimonadaceae bacterium | reverse complement strand
GCCATCGGCGTCGGTTGTGTAGATCGCGTGCATTGCCTCGCGGCGTCCGGCGCGGGCGATTCGCCGTACGGCCGCAAGCGCTTCCTCGACTCTCGTGTCCTCGGAAACCGAGACGAATTCGGTCGTCATCAAGCCGCCAGCGGTGTCCGGCTCGTAAGCGAGAAGTCGCTCTGTCTCCTCTCGCGCCTGCTCCGGAATCTCCGAGAGGATCTCGTCAGCGCGTTCCTCTTCCATCTCCTCGAGGACGTCGGCGCGATCGTCGGGCGTCATTTGCGTGACGAGCTCCGCCGCCTGACGGGTCGACATCGCCTCGAGGATTTCGCTGCGCAACTCTTCGTCGAGGTACTCGAGCACGTCGGCGGCCCGAGCGGAAGGCAATGCGCTCAACAGCTCGGCGACACGCGCGCGGGGCAGTGCTTCGGCTACATCCGCGAGATCGGCGGGGTGCATCTCCTCAGTCTCCGCGGCAATGCTACCGGGGGCTTCGTCAAGGAGATTCAGGATGTCGGGTGCGAGCAGCGCGGCCACCCCCCGCACCTTGTCTTCGCCCGATGGCGTGTGCAGGGAAGTGTGCCGGGAGTCCTTCATCACACCACCGGCAGAGCTCGGCGGTCGTCGCTCATGCTCACGACCTCGTAACCGGCGATGGAGATTGCCTCCGAGATGGCCTTCTGGCTTGCGGTGCCGTCATGCTCGACGACGGCACGCCCGATCGAAACGTCGGCCCGTGACACGTCCTGAACTCCGGCCAGCGCCGTAAAAACCGCGCGAACACAGTGAGCGCAGGTCATGCCGGTGATCATCACGGTGGTAGTCATCGGCCACAATATATGTAAAACGCATTCCGACGCATGTAGCGGATAAGCCACGACCGCTGATGGACGACGAATTGTCACTTCATTTGTGAAATAATCGTATCGTTATCAGAGGAATGAAGGGGAATGACATGAGCGACACCCGACGCCGACGAAACCGACGGCCGAGACTAGCCCAACGACCGCCCGAGGGGCACCGCCGCCGCTTCCCGCCGAGCCTAAGAAGCGCTAGTCGGTTGGCTTCGGCGCTGGGACGGGCGGATTCTTAGCGCGGCTCACCAGCGTCTTCTCCAACGCGGGAACGAACAGATCGTATTGCGACCCGGGATGCCACAGCACCCAGCCGTCATATCCGGAGTCGTAGACCGCCCGTTTCTGCTGTTCGATTTCCGCGGGCCCGTAGCGTGGCTGCCCCAGCGTGAATGCCTGCAGCCATGGGCGAACGCGCTGCCCGCCGGTGATTCCCACCGCCGCGTTCCGCTCGCGAGCGCGTGATATCGCAATGTGAATCACCTTGTAGGGGTCGGCGTTCGGCCGTGGAATTCCAAACGATCCGCGCGGGTAGTGCGACGGATAAACCATCGGCAGGAGCACGTCCACGGATTTGGTGAGAGGCTCCCAGGCCTGACCGACCTCGAGCGCGCCGTTCACCGTGGTCACCAGGCCAAAGATGTCGGCTGTGGTTCGGAGTCCGTACTTGTCGAGGCGCTTCTTTGCGGCGTTCAGGAATTCCGCGAGAGCCTGCGTCTTGGTCCTTCCGTTGGACTCGGGAAATACCTGCGCAGGCAGACTCTTGTAGGGCTCGGGGAAGCGAATGTAATCGTACTGAATCTCACCGAAGCCCATCTTGGCGGCTTCTTCCGCCACGCGGAAATTGTATTCCCAGATGGAGTTCGCATAAGG
This sequence comes from Gemmatimonadaceae bacterium, assembly GCA_039927215.1. Taxonomy (GTDB): domain Bacteria; phylum Gemmatimonadota; class Gemmatimonadetes; order Gemmatimonadales; family Gemmatimonadaceae; genus UBA4720. The sequence goes on along the minus strand of JBDSVO010000059.1, from coordinate 2,376 downwards.
GTTTACCCACGCGAGACCCTTGTGATCGCGCCACGCCGAGCCGTCGTTGCGGCGGATTGTGTGCTCGGGATTGGCGCGTGCCGCGACCGAATCCTTGAACACCACAATACGCGCGATCGGAAGAATCCCATGCGCGTTCAAAGTGTCGACGAGCGCTTTCAGGTTCGAGGCCTTCGTCATCGCTCCTTCGTTTTTCTGAAGAAGCGGGTCGCTAGAGTGAAAGTTAAGGCCGAACTCGTCCTTGATGTCGATCACGAACGCGTTGATCTCCGTCGAATCGGCGATGTCGATCAGGTGGCGCATCTTCTTCGTGCTCTGGGCCGCGAAGCGATTGATGTACAGGCCGCGCACAGTCGCCGCCGGGTCGCTGCGAAGCCTGCGCACCTCGGCCGAGACCGGCCCAGTGGGTGCCGCCCCGGCGCCCGCGGCCGCCGCAGCTCCCGGAGTCGAAGTAACCGCTGCGGCCGGTTGCGTGGCACCCGGCGCCGCGATAGCCGAGCCGGCGCCGACAACCGAGGTGGCGATGGAGTCGTTGGCGGCTTGCGTGCCTGTGGCGGCATCCCGGCTTCCCGCACATGCAGGTAGCACGAGGAACGCAAGGAGACCGATGAGCGGACGGGTCTGAACTGAAGCCATTCTGATGTCGTTGTGGAGGTAAGAAAATTCGAAGGGTCAACCAGGGATGATGCACTATATTTGCCAACGATGCGAACCATTCCCTGGCTGCTCGTTCTACCCCTGGCGGGCTGTTCGTTGCCCGAGCCAAAGCCGCCGGCCGCCGAATTCCTGGTGGCCGATGGGGGCTCGACGTACTGGGTAAAGAGTGGGCCGTCCGGGATTCACGCGCGTGTCTCGCCGCTCATACTGACGCGCGCCGGAGGGCGGTTTTACGAGGTGTTCGTGGGAGAGAGCAGCCGGTCGTATGAAAACGCTCTGTTCTCCGGTGAGCCCATCTACCGCCGTGATCTCGTTACAGGCGAATCAACTCTCCTCTGGCAGGACGAACGCATCAGCGCGTGGGAGCGTGCCTATCTGGCGGCGAATCCCGCGGCTAGGCTGCTCGACCCGGATGAGGAGAGTGACGATGTCTCGCTGTTCGCTACCGGTGAATCGGAGATCCTCGGCGTAGTAGGACCATTCATTCTGTACACCCATCGCTCGAATCTCGAAAATCTGCACAGCCATCGCGCGGATACAGCGAAAGGCGTGATCGACGTTCGCATCGGCAAATCTGTGCCGATAGCCGCGCTGGCAACGGACACGGCGGCGATTGCCGACGGAGGCGTGCAGGAGAAAGGTGGCCTCCGGTGGCATCACGCCGGCTACGACGTCATCGCGCGACTCGACACCACGCGGAATCAGACGCAGGTGATGCTTAGGGACTCCCGAAGGAATCAATGGACGCTTGGGTACTTGAAGTCTCCCGTCCCGCGAATCTTCTGGCTCGATGAGAAGCGTGTCGACGCACGCGTACGCTCGGCAATTGGCGACGCATTCGATGGGGCATTGTCCGACGAAGATCTGACGCAGCTCGTGTCTCGCGACTCGGACCCTGGCCGGAAACGCGATGGATCACGCCTACGCACGGCGAAGCACCTCCAGTGACTGCCGCCGCCGCGTCGCGGACGGTAAAGGAGACGCAGCACGAGACATCGCAGCTCATGATGCCTCAGCACTCCAACAACCTGAACAATGTTTTCGGCGGAGTCATTCTCGCGATGATGGACACCGCCGCGGCCGTATCGGCAATCCGTCACGCGCGAATGACGTGCGTCACCGTATCGGTGGACCGCGTGGATTTCCGTCAGCCGATCTATCTGGGCGAGCTGGTGATCATGAAGTGCAGCGTGAACTTCGTTGGACGAAGCTCGATGGAGGTTGGCGTCCGCGTCGAAGCCGAGCATTTGCTCACGGGTGTTCGGCGGCACACCAACTCGTGCTACCTGACCTACGTTGCGGTCGATGCAACGGGCAGCCCGGTGGAAGTTCCGCGGCTCGTCGTCGAGGATCCGGAAGAGGTTCGACGCTACGAGGCTGCGAAGGAGCGCCGGCGACGCCGGCTCGAAGAAAGGAAGGCGGAAGCCAAGGGCTGACAATCGTTGGTTCCAACGCTCATCGCTCAGCGTTTCTTCCTGCCCGGGAGTCCGCCATTCGAAACTACCGAGGAAGACATAGAAATATTTCCCGAAGCTCGACCGACGGCTTGACCGTGGCATCACCTCTCTGCACCCTTCGCGCATGCCACGGTCGTTCACTGTCGACGAAGCCAACCGGATGCTCCCGCTCGTGAAGCGAATCGTCGGCGACGCTGTGCGCGACTACTGGCGATGGCAGGACACGGTGCGCGATTTCGAGGTTGCCTCGCTTCGCAGCAGT
>JBDSVO010000058.1:0-10818 GCA_039927215.1 Gemmatimonadaceae bacterium | reverse complement strand
TCGCGCCCCGCGACCACGCCGGAGTCATAGAGTCGCCGCCCGAGCAGTTCGCCCCAATCGATTCTTTTTCGCGTCAACGGTTTTCATCGGCGCTTGCTCTGCAATGAGACGCTCGCCCGGCCACCAGTTCCATTTGCCCGCCAACATCAGAAGTGCCGGGCCGATCGCCATTCGCACCACAGTCGCATCGACCAACACCGCCACGCTGAGCGCAAAACCTAGAATCTTCATGAGTACGAAGTCGCCCAGCGTGAAAGCGGCGAAGACGACAATCATGATCGCGGCTGCGCTCGTGATGAGTCCGCCTGTGCGAGCCAGTCCCTCGACGATCGCGTCGTGATCCGACATCCCGGCGCGCCTCGCCTCAGCAACGCGTGACACCAGAAACACTTCGTAGTCCATGCTGAGTCCGAAAACGACCGCGAAGACAATCATCGGGATTGCCGGAAAGTTTCCGCCTAGCGGCTCGGCCAGACCCAGAAGCGTCACCCCGAAACCGTCCTGAAAAACGAGTACGACTGCACCGAACGCGGTCGCGACCGACAGCAGGTTCAGCGCCACCGCTTTTGCTGCAATGAGCACGGAGCGAAACCCGATGAGCAGCGCCAGCATGGTCAATCCCACAACGAGCGCGACGATTCCGACGAATCGCCCGCTGATGGAGCTGTCGTAGTCCACGTTCAGGGCGGGCAGTCCACCGACGTCCATTGTCGCCGCAGGCAGGCCGGTCAGCTCGGCCGCTCCAGCAGTCCGAAGCTCTCGAACGAGATTCATCGCGTCACGAGGCGACGCGGTTTCGGCAGGCATCACATCGATCAGTGCGAAGCGGCCGTCGGAGCTGGCGAGAGATCCGCGCACCTCCTTCGGCATCCCGGCAAGGAGTGTCAGGTTTGGCGTGAGCAGCCCGGTCACCGCTGGCAGCGATCTGACTCTCGCGACACGCGAATCCGCAGCAAGGCGGTCGCTTGCCCGCTTGATTGCTGCCCAACCAGCCGGTGAGTCCCACGTTGCATCTTTTGGCAGAACAACGACGAGGCGAACCGATTGCACGACTCCACTTCTCTTCATGCTTTCCAGTCGATGCAGAGCCCGGGACGATTCCATCGCTGGAGGTAGCCAGTCTCCCCGCGGAAGATCCGTGCTGAGCCGAAATGCCTGCGCAGCGATGGCGACAAGGGGGAATCCGCCAACGAGTAGCACCGTCAGGGGCCGGGCGCATATGAACCGGCCCCAGCTGCGCCACCGCGCTGATCCTGCACCGGAGCTGACACGGTGGCGGATCGTTCCAGCATTGACGCGCGAACCGAGTGATGCGAGGAGCGCCGGGATGAGTGTCACAGAGAGCAGCACCGACATCACGATTACGAGCAGTCCTCCGACGGCAAGCGATCTGATCTCGTTGACGGGGACGAACAGCAGGGCGGCGAACCCGATTGCGACGCTTGCGCCGGAAAGGATTATCGTGTGACCCGCATTCTCGACGGTATCACGCGCGGAATCGCCCGCGCTCAATCCTCGCGCAAGTCCTTCGCGAAAACGCCCGACGATGAGCAAGGCATAGTCGATTCCAAGCCCCAGCCCGAGCATGGTCACCACATTTTGCAGAAGTATCGATAGCGGCCAGAATCGTGTGAGAGTCACAGCCGCGCCGAGCGCAAATGCGATCGATAGACCTCCCGCGAGAAGAGGAACAAAGGCGGCTGCGAGCGCACCGAACGCCAGAACGAGCAGCATCAAGGTGAGCGGCAGAACTCGCCGCTCCGCTCCCTGCGCGTCTGCGGCACTCGCTCGCCGCAGGTCATAGTTGAGCGCTGTCTCCCCGGTCCAGGTGAGCTGGAGCGCCGGATGTGTCGATTTGAGATCGGCGGTCAGGTCGCCCGTTGCCCCGCGAAGAATCGGAATCAAATCGTCCGGGCGGCGCCCCGCGGTCGCGAGTCCTACCATCATGAACGTCCCGCCTTCGGCCCCAACGAAAAGCGTGTCGGGCGCGTCAAGCCAGGAGAATGTCCGCGCAACTATGGGGAGGGCCGCCAGAGAAGCGCGTATTCGCTCGAGCGTCGCTCGCCCTTCGACAGTACTCGGTGGCGGTGCGCCGGACACAACGAGCACGGCGTAATCGCCGAACGCGGATGGAAAGCGCGTGGACAGAGTCGCTACTGCGCGTGCCGATTCGCTGCCCTCGACTTTCGCCGACACGTCGAGCTTGTGCTCGACACGCGCTGCCTGTGGCACGAGCACCAGAGCGACCGCGATCCAGCCGGCCACCATCCACCATCTGCGTCTGACGATGAGCTCGGCAGCACGCTTCCCTGGAATGTTCATACCAACGCGATCTCGTAATGCAGTGTCCCGCCGAGCTCGCGCTTCCATGCGTTACCACGCGCGTCGGCGAGGTATGCGTGAATGTCCGTAGGCTGAGCGAACAAGCCTTTCATGCCGACGGCAAGTGGATCTTTGACGTCGAGGCCGACGTTCAAGATCGAACATCCCGATCCCCGGAGCTCGTTGTGTGCTGAAACAATCAGCGCACGGAGAACGTCAGCACGATCGGGCGGGACGCACACGTGCGTCGCGGTTACGACGTTCAGTGGCGCACCAGACACAGGAAGGCGTTCCGATCCGGTGAGCGGCGCCACAGCATTGAAGACACGCCGAGCGACCGCCATCCGACGGGAGTAGCTGACAACGGTCAGCTGCTTGAAGGCCCTCTGATCCCACAGGCCGATAAACCCAAGAAGTTTTCCGTCGCTCCCTCGCGCAAAACGGAAATCCTCGATAGCCAGTCCTGGCGTCGCGCGTATCCATCGGGCGAGCGACTCGGCGTCATGAGCAGGAGCAAGCTGACGATCGCGCGCAACGTCGTGCCACAGCGCGGCCATCTCCTCGAGGTCGTTCCAGGTCGCCGCTGTGACGCTCGTCCAATCGACGGGGTTACGACGCTCCCACAATATGCTCAGGGAATGCGTTCGAATTGTCGCCACCCGCGAAAAACGCGCGAGCCCGCGTGGTCCACAAAGTCGTCGCTCCATCGGCGCATTCCCCGCAAGTACGGTGATCAGCACCGGCGCGCTCTCAGGAAGCGCGGTCATGAACTCTGCCGCATAACGTGAGAGCCCGTCGGCGACTACAGAATCACGATGACTCGGGTGGACCTTGAGATCTCCCACGTAGCCAGTTCGCTGCCGCTCGCCGTCTACATAGCAGTCGCGCTCGCTGGTGCAGATGCATCCGACGATCTGACCGTCGCGTTCTGCAACCGCCAGTCGCCATCGTTCGCCTTCGAGCCGGTTGAGAGTGAAGAAATCCGGAGCCCGATCAATGCGCAGCTCGATGTCGCCCGACATCGAGCACGCATGCGCGAGTGCAACGAGGCCCGCGTTGTCCGAGGGCTTCGCATCGCGCACCGTGTAAGGCCATCCCTTCCCGATATGCGCGTACGATGTGAAGTGCTTCGACCGCAAAACCGTGGCTGACATCTATTTCTCCACGCGACAGGTGACGAATCGCGCCTGGAGACAGCTGCGATCACGCTTGATGGCTGCCCGTCCAGCCTCGACATCTTCCCGAATCACCGAGCGAAACGGCTGAGGCATCTCGGTGTGACCGACGAAATTGCGAAAGCAAAGGCGCGCACCGGGCCGCGCTACCCGGATAACCTGCGCGAAAAGGTTGCGGATCTGCTCTTCGTCGAGCCATTCGCAGATGTTGGATAGCGCGAACCCGTCTACGGACTCGTCGTCGCAGGTCGCCAGATATTCGCCGTAGCCGCCGTCGACGAGCTCGAGGTTTTTCAGTCCCTCACGCGTTGCTGAATGCGCCGCCCGGTCGAGATATGGCGGCACGCCCCCGACAATAGCGGTCCTGTATGTGCCCCTCAGCATGTGATGGAGGAAGTAGTTCGATGCAACGGGAATCTCGCAGAGTGCGTTATCCATCAGTCGATAGAAGTGTCCGGCGAAGTCGCCGTTCTCGACGTTCTGGAAAAACGCCGGGTCGTAGGTTCGATTGAACGCACGGCGGCTGAGTAGAATGCGGAAGAGCGCCCTCCACCGGCGCGTGTTCCATTCCTTCTCGTATAGCTCGCGCTGTTCAGCGAGTGTCTCGCATGACAACAGCCGGTCGATACGGGACGCCGGATGCACGAGCAATCGCATCGCGTGCACGACCACGCGAATGAAGCCTTCGCTCACACCGCTGTTCAGGATTCCCTTTCCGATCATTCTGCTGTGGGAATCCCAGTATTTCGCGGCATCGGCATTCAATGACGCGCGCAGCGCCCCGTAGTCAGCGATCCGCCAGGCTTTTGGCGCTGACGCCGCGCCGAGAAAGCCGAGCAGAGCACCCGGCTCGAGCGAACGTACCGCCTGCGCCTTGAGCTCGACGAGATGATTCTGCGTCGCGTTAGAGTCGACTGAGACCACGCGACCGGCGCCGCATGCGACCAGCGAGAGCGCAGTGCACCCACCTGAGCTGACGACCACGATCGTGCTGTCCGGAGCCGGTGCCAGCGCGTCGATCTCGAGAAGCGGATCCTCTCGAACCTGCGCGAAAAAGAGTTTGCCGGCCGAGGCGGAAGGCAATCGAATCTCCCGTCGCACGCGATACGGACGCGTTTTCGCATCCGCACCGCGTGCCCCGTTTCGGCTCTGCTTCTTTTCAGGCGACAGCTGGCGCTGCCGCATCGAGATCGCGGTCACGCTGCCCACCTCAGTCCATACTCGCTGGAGAGCGTGTCGTAGATCTGCCGATCGGCAAGCGCGTACCGGCGCATGACGTCACGAACGAGCTGTCCCCTCTCCTTTGCCTGGTCATCCAGCCAATGCTTCACCCAGGAGAGGTGGCCGCGCTCTTCCTCGATCATCCGTTGAAGGGTCTGTGCGACAACGGGATGCAGCCCCGGCACGCGAAGATGCAGCGTGAAGTGGCGATACACCCTGCGCTCGAACACCTGTGTGAGCGCAAGCACCTCGAGCATAGTGAGCGGCGTACCGACCGCCTCGACGTACCGCGTCTGATAGGTGTCACGCACCGGCGCGGGCTTGCCGCCGACGGCGATGATCGTCTCCGTCCACAGCTGCGCGTGCATCACTTCCTCGGCGCTGTGCTTCGTGAGGTTGAGTATCAGCTCGGGGTCGCGGGTGCGACGCACCATCTGCCCGAGGATGAGCCCGCCGTGCAGCTCGGAAGCGCGGTAGAAGTTGAGAAGCGAAATCTCAGAATTGGTGATTGTCATATGTCCTCCAGGGTAGTAGTCCGCCTGATCCGTTTGATCCGCCTAATCGTGTTTTTTTGATGTGATCTACCAACCGAATCCCGCAGAGACGCTCGATCCGACGAGCGAATGTCTGTATCGCTATCGGATCGCCAGGCTGCGCAATCGGCACCGCGCCGATTGCCTGCTCGCCGAAGTGGCGAAAGTCCATCGCAGCGTCGAGAACGCGCGGAATGAGAGACGGATCGGCATCGATCCTCTTGGCGATCAGGTCCGACGCGCTTTGTGCATGGCGCACTTCGTCCGACGCTATGCGGCCGAGCAGATCGGCAAGGACTGGCTCTTCGCTCTGCTCGCCAAGGCGACGGAAGAAGTAGTGGGCGAGGTGTTCTGAGAGCATGAACTCCACCAGTTGTCCGATCAGACTGTCGGCATCCACTTCGGTCCCGGCCTGAGCCCGACGGATCTCCACAAGCTCGTCGTCAGTTATCGCCGGCTCGTAGCCAATGCTTTCGAGGTAGCGACGAAGCGAGTGGAAGTGCTTGAACCCTTCATAGAGCTCGAGCGAGAACACAACTCCGGCGTCGACGTCGTCCCAGGTAGCGCGAAGCAAACGCGCAAGATTCACCGGGTGGAACGATTCGATGAGGGCCGCATCACGCAGCGCCGCGAGGAGCTCGGGACGCGCGTACGCGCGGTCACGATCGATTGCCGTCCACCTGATGTCGCGCTCAACCGACCAGCCGCCGCGATCAGCGGCCGCCGCTGTGCGCTCATACACGCGCCGCGAAGGACGCGAAAGAAGATCAATCACTGGAGTACCGCTCCAATTGTGTCGAGGGTAGTTGGTGACCATCCGAATTCCGTAGCGTTGTCTTCGCTTCCGACGCCATTCGCGGCAACCACAGCCAACAGCCAGCGCTCGATTCCGAATGCAACGCAGGCCGAGGCTGCTACTTCACCGCTTTCGAGGGAGATCTCGAACGCCTCGCCGAAGAAACGCTCATGGTTGTTGAACGACGCGATTGCCAACGATCGGCCATCCGGAAAGCGCACAGTGAGCTCGTGCTTCAGCGCTTTGATGCGCTGCAGCACGGCTTTGCCACGCGCGGTCGGCGCGAAGAAGGGATCGGTCGCCTGAACTGTTTCGACCGATAGTCCAAGAGATTCAGCGAAGGCCTCGGTGCGTACCATCCATCGCTGCCGAAATTCCTCGACTTCGACTGGGGTGCCGATGCAGACGACTTCACGCATCCGGAAAGCCCATCCGCGCTCGAGAGGAGCGAGCCTGTCGCCTTCGTGTCTCCAGCAAACCCCTTCGGCGGTCATCAGCGTCGGCGATGCGACACTCTGCCCCGCAAGTCTCTCATAGGTGTGATAGCAGACCGCCGGCGATAGAGCAGCGTCCGGTTTCTGCATCGCGGCTCGTGCCGACGATCCAGGCGAATCGCTGCCGGCAATTGCTTCCAGGACCGACGAGTCATCGCTCAGATGCGACGCAGCGGTGAGCCACTGCGGGAACGACGCGAAATACTGGGCGCGCTCGAGCGTCGCGAACGAAATGCCAGAGGGAACGCTCCACTCATCGCTCGTCTCGTCGTTCGCAAGCTCCGCCAGGGAGAAGGCGATCGTCTCCATCAGCGAGCGCGCGCTTCCGCGAAGCCCGATGAGTCCTGGGGCTGTTTCCCAGATCTCGCCACGCTCTCGCAAGGCGGTGATGACTTCTTCAGGCAGCAGCATCGCCGGCCTCCCTCAGGAAAACGTCCGCGATCCGCGCGACGGTGTGGAAGTTGTCCATCCGCATGCGCGAATCGGGAATCGTGAATCCGATTGCCTGCTCGGTGTACGCGATAAGCTCGAGCACGCGAATGGAGTCCATGAGTCCCCGCACGAACAGCGGCGTGTCCGCGTTGATCGTGACGTCGACGGGTGCAACTCGCGCGTTGAGCCACCGCACCATCTCGGTCGTAAACGTTTCGCGCGTCATCACGCTGCCACCTCGTCCGCCACGCCCCATCCAGTGGCGATCAGGTTCTCCAGCATCCGCCCCCAATACTCGGAGACTGGAGGCGGCGCGAATGCCAGCAGCTCGTCGGCAGCGCTCGTATCGAATTGCTTCGGTAGTGCCAGCTGCGGGACGAAATGCGAGAGCGACGAAATCAGCGACTTGAGACGTGCATCGCCGGTGTCGATCACGGCGCGCTCGAACATCGCATATGTCGCGAGATCGGTCAGAATCGCGCGGGAAAGTCCCCGCCTCTTCCACTCACCGTCCTGCTCCCACACGTCGTACGCGGTGTCGAGGAGGTCACCGACCCTCGGAGCACATTTGCCCGAGCAGAGGTGCACGGTGCGCCCCGCCGCCTTTTCATCGAATGCCAGCGTCGCAATTGCGTCGCACACGTAATCGCCCGTGATCACGTCGAACATGTTTTCCCGGGCGCCGGGCATCATTGCAGCCAGGCCGCGATGGTAGATCCTCAGAGCGCGATGGACGCCGTTGACCTGCGTCACGACACCGTCTGCGCCACGGCATACGATAGTGGTCGGACGGAAGATCACCCAGCTCGTCCCGCTTGACCGCACGAGGCACTCTGCCTCGTACTTCGCCTGCTCGTACGAGTTGACCCATCCTGCTTCGGCGCCGTTGTCGCGCTCAGGGACCATACCGGTGGCACGCCCTGAAACGAATGCGGTGCTCACGAACGCGAATCGCGTCAACGCGCGGCATTGCGACGCGAGCTCGAGCACGTTGCTTGTCCCGACTGTATTCGAGAGTCGTGCTTCCTCCAGCGCCTGCGAAAACCGTGTATTCGCAGCAGCGTGGACGATTGTGCTCACTTCATCGACGATGCGCGAACGGGTGCCTGACTCGATTCCCATGCCAGGCACTCGAACGTCACCGCTCACCGCAGTGATCCGCGAGCCGAGTGCGCCCCAGCGGTGAAGGTCGCGCTTCCAGCGTAGCTCGTCTCTGACGAGCACGTTCGCCGTGAGATCGGCATCGGCCTCGAGCATTCGCTGGAGGACGCCGCCGCCGATCAACCCGGTGGCGCCGGTGACGAGGATAGTCTGCGTCATCGCGGTTACGCCTCCACCGCGACGCCGGTCCAATGCGCGCCGAAGCCGTAGGAGAAGAGCAACACCCGCTGGCCGGGCTCGATCTCACCCGACTCGAGCGCGTCCCGGTAGTTGATGAAGTTGTCGCCGGCCAGAGTATGCCCGTGCCGCGCGATGTTGTCGGTCCACAGCCGCGCGCGAGGTAGCTGAGCGAGGCCGGCAAGAATCTCCCAGCTCCGCATGCTGACGTTGTGGGGGATGATCCAGTCGACATCGTCGAGCGACCAGCCGGCATCCGCGATTGTCTGATGCAGCACGTGCCTGGCAGTCGGGAAATACGATGCGACTATCTCGTCGCGAAGACCGTCGACGTCCCAATAGTACCCTTTAGTTACCGTCGTCGCGGACCGGAGCTGATTGCGCGCGCCCGTCCGCTCGATAAGCACTGCGCACGCAGCGTCCGACGTGCAATTGAAGATCGCTTCGCGCCCTGCCTTTGCCGGGAAGAATTCCGATGACACGCAGAGGGCGCGCTCGATTCCTTCGGTGATGCAGAGCGATCTCGCGATTCGCGCCGCGGCCAGAAGTGTGGTGCATGCGAGCTGGTCCACCGCGAACATCCAGGCGTTGGACAAGCCCAGGTCGTACTGCAACCGCGCTCCGGGATACATGAAGCGGCGCGAAGTGCAGAGACCTGCCGCGCCTTCAGCAGCATCGGTTGCTGATGCAAAGGCCATGGAACCTGGAGTTCCGCCGTAGATGACTAGTCCGATGCTTGCCGGGTCGATGTCCTTCTCGGCCAGCAAGTCGCGCGCAGCCGAGAGAGCCAATTCATACGGGCTCTCGGCGACCGCCACATGCACCCGCGCGAACCCGAATGACTCCATCGTTTCCGCTGAGCTCTGTAGCAAACCATCGTCGGCCATCTGGCGGACGGTGCGTGAGCCCTCGGGAAAGACGTAGCTGATGCCTGCTATCGCCGGGAGGTTCGGGGTGGTGCCGGTTGTGGTGCTGCGCGCCATTGCGGTTGATCCGTGAGGGGACGCGCCAATTATCGTTCTCGGGCGGGAGGGGACCCATCCGCCATTCTACGTAGGAGGCTGTCTGACATTACGTATGCCGAAAATCAACGCTCCAAGCGGGTATCCGGCTGGCTGTCAGAACCATTTCTTGTGTTGCATTCTTGTGTTGCAATTTTGCTGTGACCAGGTGCATCACTCCCGATCACCCACATGAGCGCATTCGCGCGAAAAGCACGCCCTGAATCGGCAAGCAAGCCTCTACTCGGTGAGATCGCGAACATCGCGCTCCCGCTGGATGGCCCCGCTCACATCGACCCTCTCATCGAGATGATAGGCGAAGCGCGGTTCGTGCTGCTCGGAGAGGCGACGCACGGCACTTCGGAGTTCTACACTTGGCGCACCGAGATCACGCGGCGCCTTGTTACAGAAAAGCGGTTCTCGTTCATCGCTGTCGAAGGCGACTGGCCGGATTGTTACCGCGTCAATCGCTACGTGAAAGGTGGAGACGGAGAGAGCGCCGAAGACGTCCTTCATGCCTTCGCGCGATGGCCAACATGGATGTGGGCAAACCGCGAGGTCGCGCAGCTCGTGCGGTGGCTCCGCGTGCACAACGAGCGCGCGCTGGACGAGCGCAAGGTTGGATTTTTCGGGCTCGACGTATACTCGCTGTGGGAGTCGATGGACGCCGTGATTCAATACCTGGAGCGCGTCGATCCCGCGGCAGTTGCCGGTGCACGGCAGGCTTACTCGTGCTTCGAGCCCTACAACGAGGATGCGCAGGAGTATGCGCGTGCAACTGCACTAATACCCTCCTCTTGTCAGGCGGAGGCCGTCACGGCCCTCGTCGCCTTGCGGTCGCGAGCGGACGAGTACAGGGAAAAGGATCCAGGCAGCGACGATTATTTCGATGCCGAGCAGAACGCGCTCATAGCGAAGAATGCGGAGCTGTACTATCGAACGATGGTGCGAGGCGGCCCGACGTCATGGAATGTGCGCGATCATCACATGACCAACACACTGGATCGCCTCATAACGGATCATGGGCCGAAGTCAAAGGCAATCGTGTGGGCGCACAATACGCACATCGGCGATGCGAGATTCACCGACATGGCGCGCGCCGGGATGGTGAATGTCGGCCAGCTCTTGCGCCAGAAACACGAACAGGATGGTGTTGTCCTCGTTGGCTTCGGGACTCACAAGGGAAACGTGATTGCCGCCCGCAAGTGGGGCGCGCCAATGGAAGATATGACTGTTCCGGAAGCGCGCGCGGGGAGCTACGAAGCCGCGATTCACGAGGCCAGAGGTGAGAACGGTCTCTTTCTATTTCGCGACCAGGAAGAATCGACGATCGCGCTGCGCGAGCCGCGCGGCCACCGCGCTATCGGCGTTGTCTACGATCCCCGCACGGAAAGCTGGGGGAACTACGTTCCGACGATCCTGCCGCAACGTTACGACGCATTCCTTTTCGTGGACGATTCGAGAGCGGTAGATCCGCTGCACATGCCTGCGAAAATCGACGGAGAA
>JBDSVO010000057.1:0-5567 GCA_039927215.1 Gemmatimonadaceae bacterium | reverse complement strand
CTGATCTCCCCCCGCTGAGCCGTGGGCACCAACCTGATCATCGAAGGAGACGATCTCCCGCCCATCATATTCTCCGAACACAACGATGTCTCCGCAGTTCGGCTGAAGTACCAGCGACTCGATCGCCCTCAGCTCATGCGTCTCCGTTGCGTAATGCTCCAAGGGGTTGCTGCCCGAGATTCGTGTAATGGTAGCATCCTTGATTCGCGCCTGGCCTCTCTCGGAGGCCGCATGGACACCATCCTCCGATCTTGTCAGCACAAGTCCGATACCGGGGTGCGCTACTATCCCATCGTAGAGCGCGCGAAGACGGGGATCACCGACGATCGCTTCGCGTGTCAGCTGCCGAGTCTCTGCGGCGAAGTAAATCAGCGCCAGGCACGAGCTGTAGGTCACCACGACTTTGTGACGCGCGTCCACGAGATACTTCTCAGGCAGAATTATCTCGCGCAGGCCGTACCTGCTCCGCACCCAGTCTCGCACTCGGCCAAGCACGCGCCGAACCGCAACCATCTTCGCCGGCGTAGCCTGGGCGACAGTCTCCACCACACTTGCGCCTACGTCGGCGTACTCGCCGACCTCGGAATGACTGATCAGCGCTTCCTCGGCGAGCATTCGCTGTACAGTCGCGCCCAGCGACTCACCGTATTCGACGCGATAGCTGCGCGCCGGTGTCATCCCATGATCGGAAAGAATCACCAGATCATACCCGCGCCCTCCCGCGACGCGCGCCATGCGCCAGATCTCCGAAATGCGCGAATCTGTGCGGCGAAGATCCGCAAACGCCGGCCGGCTCGAGGGCCCGAAATGATGAGCGAGCTCGTCGTACTGCATGAACGTGCTGTAAATCACCGGGACGCCGAGGTAGACATCGAGGAGAATTGCCATCGTCTGCAGCTCGCGCACGACGACATTCGTAAGAATGCGGATGAGCGGAAAAATTCCCTCGGAGTGCGTGACTTTTCCCGCCAGCTCGCCCCATGCACGCTCCCACTCCTCGCGAAACCATTCGACGACGCTCTCAATTCCCATCCGCAGCAGGCGAAGCGGATGAAGCAAAATGAGCAGTGCCATTCGCGACCCACCAAGCCGCTGATACACGGACATCTTCTCGCGCGTAGCAACAGTGAACGCTACCGTCTGTGCGTCGCCGTCGAGGAGGTTCACGTAGCTCGACCCGCCGGCCAGCGCACCCGGCGTAGAGATACCGTCGCGGATGTACTGGACTCCTTCGGGCGCGTTGCAGGTGATCAGCCTGCGAGCCGGCTTGTCGTAGAAGCGGAAAGCGGGAATGCTATCGTTCTCGCCGTGAAAGATCCCCGCCTGGCAATAAGGCGTTGCGGAAGGCAATCCGCAGAACCATCGTCGCAGAACGAACTTCTGATCTGTGAGCAGCTTGCCGATTGTCGGGCAGTAACCCTGCTCCATCGCGCGCTGAAGGTCTGTGAAAGCGAGGGCGTCGACCTGAAGCATGATGAGGCCGCGGCGCGCGTCGTGCGGGCGGCGCTCGCGCGCAAACGCCCGGTACTTCAGCGCGTAGTAGCGTCGCAGGAGCGGACCGGCGCGGCGATACGCGCGACGATCCGTCACGCCAATCGGTCGGCGATGACGCGCAGAATTTCGCGGATCGGCACAGGCTTCACGAGCACTTCATCGCAACCGGCGGCAATACATCGCTCTCGCGTCCCGTAGTCGTCGTAACCTGTCATCGCCAACTTCACGGCTGGACGGATATCGCGCGAAAACAGCTCCTTCATGACCCACAAACCGTCGGCGTCGGGAAGAATCAGGTCGAGGAGAAGGACATCGGGCGGTGACTTGATGCTGGCATCGAGTGCGTCAGCTGCTGTTCCAGCTACAGTCACTTCGTAACCGCTCGACTCGAGAAGAATCTTCAGGGCGCCCGAGATGAGCACGCTGTCCTCTACGACGAGGACGCGAATCGCCACTACTCGGCTGCCTTGGCGATGGGCAGTGTGAAAAAGAATCGACTTCCCTTTCCAAGCTGGCTCTCGACCCAGATCCGTCCACCATGGAGTTCCACATACCTGCGCGCGATCGTCAGCCCGAGCCCGGTGCCATGGTGCACGCGTGACGCTGTGGAATCGACCTGCGCAAACTCCCGGAAGATCAGCTCATGATGGTCGGGCGCGATGCCGCGTCCCGTGTCGCCGATCTCGACGCAAATCGGCCCCGCAGCCGGTTCCGGATTCTCGAGTGTGGCGATCACCCACACTTTCCCGCCGGGCGGCGTGAACTCGAATGCGTTACCGAGCAGGTTCATCAGGACGTGCATGATCTTGTCGCGGTCACCGTGCACCTCTGGCAGGTCTCGAGGGACGCAGCATTCGAGACTCAGCTGCTTTTTCGCGACCAGCGATTCGTTGAGCGCGGTCACCTGATCTACCATCGCCTGGAGGGGGAACGACGTTGCCGTGACCGCAAGCGCTTCGCTCGTTCCCTTTGCATAAAGCAGAATCTCGGCGATCATGTCGAGAAGCTGCCTGCCGCCGGTGATGATTGTATGGACGCTCTCGCGCTGGCGCGCATTTATGTCGCCGAGAAGTCCGTCGCGCAGTATCTCGGCGTGCGTAATGATCGCTGTGAGCGGAGTGCGCAGATCGTGCGCGATGTTCGACAGGAACTGCGTCTTGAGCGAGTCGCGCTCGAGAAGCTCAGCGATGATTCTCCCCGCTTCCATGACCTGCGCCGACAGCTCGCGAACAGCGGCGCCGTCTGACGTTCGGCCGACGCTCCCGTCGCCCGAATCGCCGGTCAAATCGCTCACCATGCGGCCCTCAGCGGTCATCCGTTCCGGCCACCGCAACGCCAGCGTCGATGAATTCGATCGATTCTTCCAGCTGTTGTCTCCGCAGGAGTGACCAATAGCGTCCCTCGTTCATCATCAGCTCCTCATGACGTCCCTCTTCCACGATTCGCCCGCGGTCGAGCACGATGATCTTTGTCGCATGGCGAATGCTGCTCGCCCGGTGCGATGAGATAACGGCTGTTCGTCCTGCGAGCGCAATCCTGAGCTCGCGCAGGATATCCGCTTCTGTGTGTGTGTCAACCGCGCTCAGGGCATCGTCAAGAAGCACGATCGAGGGCTTCCGGGCGAGTGCTCGCGCGAGCGACGCGCGCTGCTTCTGGCCCCCTGACAGATTAATTCCTCTCTCACCGAGCATTGTCTCGTAACCTCCCGGAAAACTCTCGATGGTGGAGTCGAGCTGCGCTGTTTGCGCGGCCCATCTGACGGAATCACGATCCTCGGTGCCGTACGCGAGGTTCGCGGCAATGGTGTCGCTGAACAGCACACTCTCCTGCTGAACGAAGCCAATCTCGCGGCGCAGATCACCGAGCGGGACGTCCCGAATTGGTACACCGTCGACCAGAATTTGCCCCTCCTGCGGATCATAAATTCGCGGTATCAGATCCATCAGCGCACTCTTGCCGCTGCCCGTCGCGCCGACGAGGCCGAGCGTTTCACCTGGGGCCACAACAAAGTTGAGGTTGCGGAGAATCCAGCGGGGCTCACGACCGGCTTCAGTCGGGTAGTGGAAACCGATGTTGCGAAATTCGATCGAGCGGCCAGCGGCCCCCGGCACGAGAGCGGCGAGATTCTCCGGCAAAGGATGAATCAGCGATTTCGCATCGATTATCTGGGCGAGGCGGGCCATCGAGGCGGCTCCGCGCTGGAAAAGGTTGATCACCCAGCCGAGTGCAATCAGCGGCCAGGTCAACAAGCCGAGGTAAATCCCGAACGCGACGAAGGAGCCGACCGAGATAGACCCGCGGATAACGAGCAATCCGCCGAACCCCATCACAACGACGGCGCCGAGACCGGCCAGGAACCCGAACAATGGTGTCATTGTTCCGTAAAGCCGGACAAGTGACATGTTTCGAGCAAGATACTCGTCATTCAGCGCGCCGAAACGCTCTATCTCGGCAGCTTCCTGGCGATAGGCCCGGACGATTCGCGCACCGGTCAAATTCTCCTGCGCGCGCGTCGTGAGAGTTGAGAAGTGTTCCTGCACGGCGTCGAAGCGCTTGTGGATTGCGCTGCCCATCCGGACAGTGATGATTGGCAGCGCAATCATCGGAAGGAGCGCGAGGCCGGTGAGCGCGGGATCGATGCGAAGCATGAACACGAGCGCGAACAGCCCGCTTGCAATGGTATTGACTAGATACATGATCGCCGGTCCGGCAACCATCCGAACTGCGCCGAGATCATTGGTCAGGCGCGCCATGATGTCACCGGTGCGCGTGCGCGCGTAGTACGACGCGTCGAGCGTTTCGAGGTGCGCGAACAAGTTGTTCCGCAGGTCGTACTCGACACGGCGGCTCACACCGTTCATCAGATGACGCATTCCGTAGCGCATCGTCCCCGCGATGAAAGCGGTCGAGACGATCCCCGCGGCAACTTGCCACGCAGCTGTTTGATCGGCGCCTTTGCTCATCGCGTCGATGGCAAGGCGGAGTAGCCACGGAATAACACTTGTTATGGCCGTTGAGACGACCACAAGGAGGAGGCCTGCAAACACTTGCTGTCGGTATGGCCGGAAGAACGGAATAAGGCGTCGTAATTCTTTCATAAGTGGCACACCGATTGCCCGTTTGTGGGGTCTAAAGACTTGAGATTCAAGGGCTTCGGCAGTGCAACTAAATATGGAGGAAGAGATGTCAAGAACAATTGCCAGGTGGACCGCGCCGCTCGCGTTGGCGTTCGCGGTAGGCTTGAGCGCATGCGGTGATAAGAAGGAAGACACGCTCGCGCAGGACACGAGCTTGAGTCGTGACCTGCAAATGGCGAATGCGGATACGTCTGTCCAGCCTGCGCTGCAGGATGTCCCCGCGGGCACGGCGGCGACGCCTTCGCCTGTTGCGCCAAGACCTGCGCCGCGGACAACAACGCCCGCGCGGAAAACGAGCGGTGCTGTTGTGCGCACACCTGCGCGTGTAACTCCAGCGCCGGCACCGGCACCGACCACGGCAACAACGTCGAGCGGCAATACGGTGACGAGGACATCAGGTGGGTCGGAGCGCTCAGTCGGATCTATCGCGGCCGGCTCGACGATCAACCTCACGTCGAACTCGCGCGTCTGCACAAACACGAACCGTGTGGGTCAGCGTTTCAGCGCGACTGTCTCTGAGACGGTAACGGGATCGAACGGCGCGCGGATTCCAGCAGGAGCAACGGCCAACATCGAGATCACCGAGCTCAAGCGGAGTGAGAACGCGAATGACAACGTCGTGATGGGCTTCCGCGTGGTGTCGGTTTCGTTCGGCGGCAGAACCTATCCAGTCAACGCGACCACGCAGTATGCGCGAGTCGAGAAAATCAGGAATCAGCCGAAGGACAAGGACGTGCAGAAGGTCGTCGGTGGCGCCGCGGTTGGCGCGATCCTTGGCCAGGTACTCGGGAAGAGCACCAAGGGTACGGTCATCGGAGCGGCAGCAGGTGCGGCAGCAGGAACGGCTGCAGCGGCTGCAACAGCGAACTTTGAAGGCTGCGTGCCCGACGGAGGCCGTATAACGGTATCCCTCGACGGCCCGGTGCAGGTTCAGGT
>JBDSVO010000056.1:0-7538 GCA_039927215.1 Gemmatimonadaceae bacterium | reverse complement strand
CTGGCGAAGATGCGCGTGTATCAGCTCGCTCGCGAATTGGTGCCTGATTGCTGGAATGACGCCAGAATGCTTCGCGGCGATCCGATCGTGGCAGAGATATCGGGCCAGTTATACGCAGCGGTCGGCTGGATTGCGGCGAATATCGGCGAAGCATATTCGCGCAGCTCTGGTCGTGAGCGAGCCTTGCGTTTCGAGTACGCACTCGGTTCAGTGCGCGAGAGCATGGAATGGTACCACTCTGCCGCGCCCGTACTTGGCCAGGCGACTGCACTTGAAAGAGTCGATCGTCTCGAGGAAATGCGCCGGATTCTCCTTGCGATCATTCCTCGCGAGCTGGGGCGCTCGATGAAACGCTGAAGTAGCTGAGGCGGTTGTGCTCGATCCTTGATCAGTCGCCGATCATCGGTTGCAGTTAGTCCCGGTTTCCTCGGGAGTTCTCGCTCCTTGGTCCTCGAGGACCATCGAGGATTCGTAGCCAGAAAAACGGAGCCTTTTTGGAGGCTCCGTCTTAATTCTGATTTGCGTCTGTTATTTGATGATTTTCGTCACGACGCCCGCGCCAACCGTGCGGCCACCTTCGCGGATAGCAAACCGGAGTGCCTCATCCATCGCAATCGGCGTGATCAGCTCGATCGTGATATGAACGTTGTCCCCAGGCATCACCATCTCCATACCTTCCGGCAATTCCACATTTCCCGTCACGTCCGTCGTCCTGAAGTAGAACTGCGGACGATAGCCCCTCCCGATGCCTCTCAATAGAAGGCGGACGTTGTCGCCCGCTCTGCCGTCGTCCAGAAGCTTCCGGAACATTTTCACTCGAGTATCGCTTCCAGACTATTTGATGATCTTGGTTACCACGCCGGCGCCGACCCTGCGGCCACCCTGTAATTCGTGACGTTTTTATTTTTGGAACACCTGGACCAGGCCTAACGCGGTGACTGTGAGCGTATTTCCGCTATGCGTTGCGGTGTAGGCCGGTTCATCGGAATAAGCGGTTGAATGAAACGTCAACACGCCCCCGGCGAGGGTCCATGTGCCGCGGTCCCAGTCGGGTTCGGCCACAATCGGCGTAGTTTGATCGAGCCGGTAGGAAATGGATTCCTTCCACGTTTTGTCCTTATCCAGCGTCATGACATCCGACACTATGATGTAGCTTCCCTCACTATCGACAACCGTGTAGGGTAGCGGCGAACCATTTACCGTTTTGAGAGAGTACGTTCCTGGTATGTCAGCTTCCGGGTTGGTCACACCGTCGCTGTTGCAGGCTACGGTAGCAACCATCAGAGCGAGGGCACAGAAGACAGTACGACTGGGGAAAGGCGTTGGTCTGGGCATTGAAAACTCCTGAATGAGTGAGAGTACGGAGGCTGCTCATTCATTAGCGCGCAGAACGATGCGGGATCGGCTCATGGTCTGCTTCTTGACCGGGCAAGTTGCCGCCATATGTTTGTTTCCGCAACGTCAAATGTCTCGACGCCGCTTCAACCTCGCTTCAAGGCGCAATGGACGATTCTGAATTCGCGCCAACCGGGGATAGCGTAACCGAGCTGCTTCGTGCCTGGAGCACCGGTGACTCCGCTGCATCCGACAAGCTCATACCGCTCGTCTATGGTGAGCTGCATCGACAGGCGCAGCGCTACCTTCGTCGGGAAGTTGAAGGCCACACACTTCAGACGACGGCCCTAGTGCACGAGGCCTACCTCCGCCTGGTCGATCAGCGGACTACTCGCTGGGAAAGCAGAGCACAGTTTTTCGGTATCGCAGCCCGACTCATGCGCCGGATCCTGGTAGACCACGCCCGAAAACATAACGCGGCAAAGCGAGGCGGTTCGGCCATTCAGGTGCCGCTGGACGAGAGAGCGCCAGCGCAAGAGTCGGACGTAGATCTGGTCGCACTCGACGACGCCCTCGTCCGACTAGCCCTAATGGATGAGCGTCAAGCCAGAGTCGTCGAGCTCAGGTATTTCACAGGGCTCGGAATCAATGAAACGGCAGAGGCGCTCGGAATTTCCGCCGCGACGGCAAAGCGCGATTGGGTGATCGCCCGCAACTGGCTCAAGGTGGAGCTCGGGGGTGCTTAACCTACCTTTGTTGGAAGCGCAGTGACGACTCCCGAACAATGGCAACGCGTCAAGCTTTTGTTCGACGCAGCGCTCGAAAAAAGGCAGGAACAACGGGCTGATTTCATCGCTGAGGCGTGCGGTGCCGAAGACCCCGAGGTGCGACAACAACTCGAAGCACTTCTTCGGGCCCATCGCGAATCCGACAGGTTTCTTGAAACGCCCGCAGCCACTGTTCTGCAAGCATCCGATGCTGGGCACAGCATCCTTACCGAAGGCCAAAGGATAGGGCGGTACAGGATAGAGCGACTGCTTGGTTCCGGAGGGATGGGCGAGGTGTATCTCGCCGAGGATCCTCGACTCGGCAGGAAAGTCGCGCTTAAACTCCTTCCCAAAGATCTGGCAGCAGACGCTGATCGGCTTAGACGATTCGAGCTGGAGGCGCGGACGGCCTCTGCACTCTCGCACCCGAACGTCTGCGTAATCTATGAGATTGCGGATTCTGAGTCCCAGGCGGGTGATGCAGCAACGCGATCCTTTATCGCGATGGAGCATGTGCCCGGGGAATCGCTTCGCCAGGTTCTCGACGCGCACGCGACTGCAGGCACGCGTATGGCCGCGGGGGAAGCGATCCGGATAGCCCTGCAGATGGCATCAGGGTTGGATGCGGCGCACGCGGCTGGTGTAGTCCATCGCGACATCAAGCCCGAAAACGTCATGATCCGGCCTGACGGCCTCGTCAAGATTCTTGATTTCGGCCTCGCCAAACTGGCGAGAAAAGGGATTTTCGGCGCCTCCGATGGCGAATCCGTTGATTCCAGTTCGGTACACACACGCCCGGGAATGGTTATGGGGACAATACAGTACATGTCCCCTGAGCAGGCCCGTGGCGAGCCGGTGGATGGGCGAACTGATGTCTGGAGTCTTGGAGCTGTTCTATATGAGATGATGGCCGGACGCGCAGCATTCACTGGCAAGACCGCTAGTGACGTGATGGTCGCGCTGTTGACATCCGATCCCCCAGCTCTGTCCGAACTGCTCGGTGGTCGGCCCGTGGACCTGCAACGGATTGTCAATCAGGCGTTGGCCAAGGAGCGGGAGGACCGGTATCAAAGCGCGGCAGAACTCGCGACGGCTCTCGCGGAACTTCAAGGTCGACTCGCACACGGCTTCGACGCGTCGTCCGGTGGGACTGGATTGGGAGGGAGAGCGAACCTAAGAGGCTGGCCGCGCAGCACAGCCTTGCTGCACGGCCTCGTAGCCCGGCCTTGGGTGTTAGTTGCCGGAACTGTCGTTGTCTTCTCGATAGCATTTGCGATGCAGTTTTTTCGCAGCCGCGCGCCAACCGACGACGCCCGTCGGTCAATGAACCAGAAGTACGTGGTTGCGGTACTACCGTTTGAGAATCTGTCCCGCGACACCGCCAACGGTTATGTCGCCGCCGGTATGACCGAGGAGATCACCAGCCAGCTCTCGCAATTGTCTGCGCTGAGGGTACTCACCCGTTCGGCCCTGGTGCCATTTCGCGGTGTTCCGGAGAGACTTGCTCGCATGGACAAGGAGCTGGGCGTTGGCAGTGTCGTGGAGGGTAGCGTGCGCGTGGACGGTAAGCGGGCCAGGATTACAGTCCAACTCATCAACGCCCGCTCCGGACAAGCAATCTGGTCTCAACAGTATGATCGGGATTTGTCTGACATGCTGGCGATCCAGACCGAAGTAGGCCGCTCCATAACGACCGCGTTGGAAGCTTCGTTGACTCCTGCCGAGGCTCGCCGCGCGGGCAGGCCACCCACTGTCGATATCGCGGCCTATGAGCTTTACATGCGGGCACTGGGACAGGCTCCTGACGTTGCAGCCAAAACACTTCAACAAGCCATCGAAGCCGATCCGACGTTCGCGCGTGCCTACGCCCGGCTCGCGCGTTCGTGGCTGTTCATGGGCTTTTCAAACCGCATCTACCTTGATTCGGGACTGCAGGCTGCGAACAAGGCAATTGTACTCGACCCGGGCTTGGCTTACGCGCACTTCGCATTAGGGGGACTTCAAACGGAAATGGGTCGGCTTCGCGCCAGCCGAGCATCGTTCCTCAAGGCGCATCAGCTAGACCCTAACCTCTTTGGAGCGTTGGCCGATTTGTCTCTCACGGAGCTCTACCTTGGCCGGTACGACGAATCATTGCATTGGGCATCGCAGGCGTTTCTTCTGGAGCCAAACACCCCTATCGCGTACTACCATCTTGCCCTTCCGCTGCTCAAGTTCGAAAATGTCACTGCAGCTGAGCGCTTCCTCGTGCGGGCAGAGAGGCTGTTTCCAGATCACCAGCGGATTCAGTTGAATTTTGCTCTACTCGATATTTACAGAGGCCGGCCAGCGGCAGCGCTGGACAGGGCGAGACGGATGCTTAGCCGGGACCCGGAGCAACCGGAAAATCAGTGGCTTGTTGCGGAGACCAGTTTCATTGCCCGCGCGCTGGATCCAGAAAACTTGCTTCAGCGGCTGGCTGAGGTCGAACCGCGCTCGCAATCCATGTTTCTTCCAGAAACGATCGGAACTCTACACGGGTTAGATCTCGTGCGCGGCGGCGCAACGAAGCGTGCAGACTCACTGTGGACCGATGCTGTGAAATCTGCCAAGCACGAACTAAGCTCAGGAGACGAGCATCCCGACCGCCAAATCGAAATTGCCGCGATTGGTGCGGTGCGCGGTGACGTTCCCACTGCACTCGACTGGCTCGAGCGCGGCTACCAGGCGGGATATAAAGATTACCGAGTCCTGGCCCGGGATCCATTCTTCGATAATCTGCGCTCGAATCCACGATACCAGCAGATAATACTGAGAATGAAATCGGATGTCGCTGCAATGGCGAAGCGTGCCGTAATCGCGAACGACACACTGTTTGCTCCGTAGCGGAAACCGTCGCTAACGAGTGAACACCTGAACGGTGCCGCCAAACCCTATCGCCGCACTTGCTGCGAACGGCGCTCCATACCGATCCGCGCTGGCGCGCCGAGCGACGAGTCCGTCGCTCGACGTAAGGCTGTCGGCGGTCAGGGCCGGGGGGCCGTCGCAATCCGCAGCGGTTTCGTTCCCGCTGCAAACGGCGAGCCCGGAACCTGCGTGAGCTGGCCTGTGGTTTGGTTGATCGCGTAGCCGGTCACGGTTTGACTTCCGAAGTTCGTGACATAAACGAACCGGCCGGAGGGATCCAAGTTCACGTCGGACGGATCGTTTCCCGCAGGGAACGGCGAACCCGCAACCAACGTCAACCCGCCCGTGGTCGCGTTAATGGAGTACACACTCAACCCGGTGCCAACAGGTACGTAGAGGAATGTCCCAGCGGCATCCGCGCGGAGGTATCCGTTGCTCACGATTGCGAGCGGGGAACCCGGCAGGGGGACCAGGGCGCCAGTCGACGGGTCCAGGCTGAAGGCGGAGAGGGAGCCCGGGCCAGGAGTCGCGCCGGCATTTTCGACGTAGACATATTTTCCCGCGGCTCCGAAGGAGATGTCGTATGCAAATCTTCCGGCGTCGAACGGTGAGCCCGCGACGGTGGTGAGCGCTCCGGTCGTGGCGTCAATTGCAAAGACGGAAACGTTGTTCGAACCGCCGTTGGCGACCAGGAGATATTTGCCAGAGGGGTCCACGGCGAGGCTTTGCGGCTGAACGCCCACGGTCACCGGGGGGTTGCGCAGCGTTAAGACTCCCGTGTTGATATCCACGGCATACACGGTGAGGTTGTTGGTCGAGCTGTTCACAACATACAGGAAAGCGCCCGACCGATCGAATACCGCGTCGGCGGGCGAACCGCCAGCCACGCCGGCGAATGGCGAGCCAGGGACGGGAGCCAGCACTCCGGTGTTCGCGTTGATGGCGTAGACCGAGACGTTCTGCGTCGTCTCGTTGGGTACGACGAGAAATTTCCCTGACGGGCTTACGGCGACACCATCGGGTATCCCGCCGGTAGCGAACGGCGATCCCGCAATCGGTATCAGGCTGCCATTTGCAGTGTTTATGCCGTACGCCGAGATCGTGTTGTTTCCGGGATCGATTGCGCTCGTGACGTACACGAAGCCGGATATCGTGACGGCCACCGTTGTTGTACAGGCGACCTTCACCGCCGTCACGTTCGCCGAGCCCGCCGTCCCCGAGCCGTCGCTCACCGTACACGTCTGCCCGACCGGCTGCGTCCTGACGGTCACCGCGTAGGCGGCACCCTGTGCGACAGCGCTTGTGAAGGTGAAAGTGCCGTCCGACGCGATCGAGAGATCGTTTCCGCCGTTGTTCTGCAGCACGAGTCCGGAGCCAGTAAGGCCGGAGACGCTCACGCCGATGGTGCGCGACGGGGCCGGAGGTGGTGGCGTTGGCTCACTACTGCCGCAGGCGCCAAGGCCAAGCAGCATCACCGTAGCGGCGGACGTGAGGAAGACCAAAGAAAAAATGAATCGGCGCATCGGGAAACTCCTTGGGTGGAATTTTTTTGCAGGTTATATGCGTCCACTCAATCATAGCGCGGAATATCCAGGCAAATCGGCTCATCGCCTGCGCAATTCATAGCGCGGCGTTTCTATTGCTGGTACGTGGGGGTCGGGAATCCGGGTCAGGGGGCTTTGACTGCAAGGCTGCTGCGCGGTGTTGGTACGAGTAACGGCAACGGCGGGCTGAGCTGTCAGCTTTTGAAAAGCGAGCTGTCGGCTGGGGAGCCTGCAACAAAGTGCGCGTTACCCGATTGGAGAAGCCCAGAAGCCAGATCCGAGTCTGGGCTCTTGCGGCTGGTCACCAAAAAGGGCGCCGCTTTCGCGGCGCCCTTTTCACTTTCGATGAAGCTCTTGACTACTTGATAATCTTGGTAACGACGCCGGCGCCGACCGTACGGCCACCCTCTCTGATAGCGAATCTGAGCCCCTCGTCCATCGCGATCGGCGTGATCAACTCGATCGTCATCTGAACGTTGTCGCCCGGCATCACCATCTCCATTCCTTCAGGAAGCTCAACCGATCCAGTCACGTCCGTAGTACGGAAGTAGAACTGGGGACGATACCCCTTGAAGAACGGCGTATGTCTCCCGCCCTCTTCCTTCGTCAACACGTACACCTCGGCCAGGAAGTTCGTGTGCGGCGTAATGCTACCCGTCTTCGCCAGCACCATTCCACGCTCCACATCTTCCTTGCCGATGCCTCGGAGCAACAGGCCGACGTTGTCACCAGCTCTTCCCTCGTCCAGAAGCTTCCTGAACATCTCCACGCCCGTGATCACCGTCTTCTTGTCAGCGTTGAACCCGATCAGGCTCACTTCCTCGCCTACCTTGACGATGCCTCTTTCAATACGGCCTGTCGCCACCGTACCACGGCCGGTGATCGAGAACACGTCCTCGACCGGCATGATGAACGGCTTCTCGATCTCGCGCACAGGCTGCGGGATATAAGAATCAAGAGCATCCATCAGCTCCGTGATCTTCTTCCCCCACTCGCTCTCCGGATC
>JBDSVO010000055.1:0-2810 GCA_039927215.1 Gemmatimonadaceae bacterium | reverse complement strand
GCGCTCGCCAGACCGTGCAGAAAATCGCGTCGACTCGTCATGATGTCGGAAGGTGCTCGTGCCTTGCGGCGAGAAAGGCGATTATCGCCGTCGCTGCAAAAGTCACGAAGAGAACGGTGAATGGGTGCCTGCCAAGGTTGCTTTCGACGCTGTTCGCTGCGTACCACGTGAAATAAATCGTTGGTGCAAGACAAAGAACAATGGCGGTCCCGAGCCAGAAAGTCCTGTTGAAATGAATCCACAGTGAGGCGAGTGCGGGGAACACGAGCGGATATCCCCACCAATAGGGTAGAAGCACATCGGAGTTCGTCTGGTTTGCCGCGTGCTGAGCGAGAAACGCCAGCAGGTGCGCGACGAACATCCCGACAATCCCTGCCGCGAAGAGAACGGCGTAGGACATTGCTGTTCGCTCCGGATTAGGCATGAATCATCCCGTCGTAGCTGCCGGAGCACATCCCGCGAGGAAGTTGTCCCTGAAATTTGCGACAGGAACCGGTCCCATCCCCATAAACCGCTCGTGGAAAGTCTTCGCCGAGAAGCTCGCGCCGGCCGCTGCCTTGCATGCTTCGCGAAGCTCGATGATCGCGTTCTTCCCGAGGTTGTATGTGATCGCCTGCGTCGGCCACTTCGAGTAGCGATAGATCGCCCGTTGCGCGCCCTCTGTAATCGCTCGCGCCGTCGGATCACGGGCGGCATTCAATCGCGCAAGCGGATAGAACGAGACGCGTTCGGTGAAATAATCGATTGCCTGGTCGAACGTCATGCGACCCGTGTGCAGCCCAACGTCCACTCGAATGCGAACTGCGCGCAGTAACTGTCCCTGTAACTCATACAGATACTCGCCCGCCGAGTAGAAGCCGTACTTGTGGTTGGGCTTTGGCTCGGCCATCAGTTCCTCGCTGTAGAGACCCCAGCCCTCGGTGGCCATCGAGTCGGTCCACATCGAGGACGAGTCTTCTACGGCGCCCGGGGTCAGCCAGCGAATGTTGGAGATATGGTCCGCATGCTGGTTCATGTATCTGTAATGCCAGTCGTGACCAGGGAATCCCTCGTGGATCGCGGTGTCGGCGACCGAGGCAAAGTTGTTGACCTTGAGTGCTGCAGGATCGTTCCCGGTCGGTGTAAGATAAAAGCGGCCCGCTCCTGCCTTCTTGAATGGCGGCGCCGGATAGTACGCCGCATCGATCGTGCTGCGCAGCACTGGCGGCGTCGGCACGACCTCGAGGCGATAGTCCGCCGGAATGTCGAACAGATTGAACTCGCGCCCGTAAGCGACCGCGCGCTCGCCTGCGTCGCGGTACCACTTGAAGAGCTGGGTGTCGTCCTTTGGAGAATCCTTCGACAGAAACTCCATTACGCGGCGAACGCCGAGGTTTTTCTCTGCTTCCGTGTTGAACGAGATGCCAATCTTTGCATCTGTGGCAAAGTCTCTGGCGACCTCGACCATCTTCGACGTGTACAGCGCCACCTGCGCGGCTCCATACTCGAAGAGCTCTGCCGCGCTGCGTGAGTCGAAGAGGGCGTTGTGCACGCGCCATTCGTATTCCATTTCTCCCGCCGCAAAGCGATCGACGGCTTCGTTGACGTCGTAGGTCTGAGAAAGAAAATCCGCAAACGCGTCCCATGCAGCGCCCACCGTGAGGCCAGCGGCGGTGATCTGCGCGAGCATCGGCTGCGCGAAGGGTCGTGTTCCAAGAAACGGCTGAGCACTCTTCGGAAGCGTGTTCCGGAAATAATCCGCGTTCGCCTTGCTTCCGGCGATGCCGTCGCGTTGGACCATCCGCTTGTCGGGAATGATGCCTGCCTTCTTGCCTGCGAGAAGATTGGCCTTCGCGACTTCGATGTATGCGGGAACCGCGAGAGCGCGAGTCAGCACGGCCTGCCAGTCGGACTCATTGCCAAGGAGACCGTTTCCGAGATCGGGCATCTGCTGGATTTGCCAGTCGATACCGCGAAATGGCTCCTGGACGTAAGTATCGAGCGAACGCTGGTAATAGCGCAGCTCAGCAAGCTGATGAACGAGGAAACCGACCTGGGCGGTCATCAGGCGGTAGTCGATCTGCTCAACTGGTGAAAGAGTCGTCGGCACAATCGCGGTGAGTGCCGCTTTCACATCGCGGTAAAACCGAATCTCGGCGTCAAGCGACTGAGGGCGAAAATCGCGCAGCCGAGTGTTCGAATCGGCAAGCTCTGGATTGTAGCCGTCGCCGCCGAGGTAAGTGGAGGTGACGGGATTGCGTTGCAGGTGGAAGACAAAGAACCGGTCTCGCAGGGGAATGAACGTCGCGGGAAGCGGAGTTGGAGGCGTTAACGGAGCAGCTGGTGCGCACGCCTCGAGAGTTCGCAGAATGCCAAAGCCGGCCGCAGCAAATGCAGTTTTCTCGAGGAATGAGCGGCGATTCATGCGAGATACCTCGCTCGCAGAACTTCGAGATGGTGATGCTCGTGTCCGGCGATGACAAAAGCGAGCGCTCGTACGCTGTACTCGGTGTCGTTCGCAATTCCGCGACGCATCAGCGCTTCCTCGTCGAGACTCCGAAACAAGTAGAGGGTCGCGCGCCTAAGATGAACGAGCTCCGCGAGGAGATCGTGAATTGGAACGTGCTCAAATGGTGCTGCGCTTACGTACTCGTTCTCCTCGAATCCCGGAAGCGGAGTTGCATCGCCGCGCGAAAAGCGAAACGCGCGCTGGGAAAAGACACGCTCGCCGTCGCTTAGGTGGCCAATGATCTGGCGTATGCTCCATTTCCCGGGCGCGTACCGCTTGTCTTCCATTCCCGGCGCCAGTCCGTTCACGAGTGAAATGATTT
>JBDSVO010000054.1:0-4413 GCA_039927215.1 Gemmatimonadaceae bacterium | reverse complement strand
CTCGCGAGTGCCCAGCGTGATGCATCAAATAGCTCGGGCGGGATCGTCTCATTCACTTTGACGTTCTCGTATCGCTCTTTGAAGAAGATTTTCCCGTCGCGATACGACGTGTACTCGAACGGAACCGGATAACCGTCCACATCGCGATAGTCCTCCACGTGCGTATCGGTTACGACAAACCGGTCTCCACGCTTGTCGCGCTGGATGAATCGCAGTAAAAGCATCTTGTCGGCATCTATCCAGATCTGGTTCGACTCGAGGTCGCCCTTCTCGGCTCCCATGACATACACTCGGCGTCCCTGCCACTTGTCTTCATGAAACTTGTCGAGATCGACACCGAGCGAATCGAGACGACGAATGATTATCGGGGCGGGGATGGCGTAGACGTCGCCGGTCATCGTCAGCACCGGCTGTATCGAGCGCCTGCTGTCCACACGCCGGCCGTTGTCGAAAGTGATCACCCGATTGTTCTGAATCAGGAGCCCACTCTTTGTGGACAGGGGAAGGAAATCGATTCTGAGCCGTCCGGGCACGGAGAGCCGCTGCATCCACTGCGACTTCTGCTCCTTTCCGCCGGACGTGTAAAACGTATTCGTCTGGTTGAACGTCAGAGTCTTGTACCATTTGCCAGTGTACCGGTCGTGCATCTCACGAATGAGGTTGCGCGAGCCGCTTATGGATGACGGCTTCTCGACTCCTACCGGCTCGGGTATCGGAGCCGGCGCTTCCGGAGCTCCCCGGCCTCCCCTGCACGCCGCCACGAACAAAACGAACGTCAAAGCTTTGTACCGCATTGTCATTGCACCCCGTCAGCCCGCCGCCCTACCCTACACTGCTTGTGGCCCATCAGCGCGGCGCGTCCTGACTGTAATAGATCCCGTTGAACAGGAACGGGAATGTCCCATGTGACTGGCTCCGGAAATAAATCTCCGGACCGTAAAGTATGGCGTTGCCTTTTCCGATCGGCGCAACGACCACAGCTGTAGCTCCATCGAGCACCTTCTGTCCCCACGCCCAGCCGCTCTTGAGAGGTGCCGGACTGTCGAACCAGGCAACTCGTTTCATACCCCGCGCACGGGCGTCCGGTAGCAGCCGGAAGGCGGGGTTGTTGTCGAAGAATACATCCACGCGCGGGCGCATTCCCCAGCTGATCGCGCTCGTCGTGTCGACGGCCACGCTGAGGATCGAACCCGGCACATAGTAACGTGAGCGTGGAAGCCGCTTCCCGTCGCTGTCCGCTATCGCGCTGGCAACCGGCAGGTCGAGATGATAAGCGACATTCGAGCCCTCGCCGATCGCGAGCAGTGTCCCGCCGTTCGAAACGAACGAACGTATTTGAGGCAGTGATTTGGCGACCGTCATGCTTCCCTGCCGCGACTGATATTCCGCCGGCAGGTTGCCTGGCATGGAGGGTGAGTCATCGTCGCCGTTGGCGTTGGCGTTGCGCGGAACACCCGGAACCGATTGGCTGTCGGTCAGGATCAGCACGTCATACTTTGCGTTCAAATCCCCCGCATCGATTGTCGGAGGAAACACCACCTCGTACGCGAACTCGAACTGCTCGAGGATGAACCGCAGCCATCCGGATTCTATCGATCCGCCGTAACGGTCGTAGACGGCAATGCGCGGCAAGCGCAGACGCGAAAGTACAGTCTCGCTCGCGAGATTCAGAACCGGCTCGAACGCGACGCCCTTCGCGGCGGCGATTTGGCGCGCAAGCGGAGCGGTGCTCGGCTTCGCTCGCACCAGGAACGTTCCGGCGTTGAGTACCCGAGTGCCGACTCTAAGGGGCTCCGACACGGAGTAAACTTCTTCCCCCCGCGCCAGGAGACGGTTCACTGCCGCGAACGCATCGTTGCTGCGACGATCGACTGCATACCATGCCGGACCGGCGGCAACAGCCGGCGCCGGAACACTGGCAAATCCCACGAGCTTTTCGAACGGGCCGTCGAATGGATCGAGAATGCGGTCGAATCGCACGCCCATCTGATATGCGAGCGTCCAGCCGGCGTTATCGTATGGAGGAGTCGGCGGCCCGCCCGGATATGGGATGTCGTCCGGATGATCCTGCGGCTCGAACATGTCGAGAACGTGCGGCCGAAACGCCTGCGCGGTTTTGACAACGAGCGATCCCGCGGGGTAGCCGTGCCCCCCGGCTGTGAAAGGACGTGTTGCACGATGAATCGTGATGCCGTTCTTGACCAGCGCGTTGACGAATTTCACGGCAGTGGGAAAGTCCGGCTGGTCGGATGGAATGATGTAGCCGCGCGGGTCTCGCTCCGCCGGGTCCTGAAGCACAGTCATGTAGTGCGCTGGCGTTCCCTTAACCTTTGCAGCGCTGTCGCGCGCAACCGCCGCCTTCACCGCTTCGACTCTGTCAGGCGTCAGCGTCCAGTTGTCTCTGCTGCCGCGCTCGATCGAATTCCGTCCCATTCTGTAAATGTTGAACAGCAGGTCCTCTCGGTACTTCGACGCGATATCCATGACGGCTCGATTCGCTGACAGCTCGTAGGCAATCGACTGAGCGAAGTGCCAGGCCTGCGGCATAATCGGGTACGGCAGATTCCCACTGGGCAACAAACGATCGGGACGGAAAGCGACGGTCATTGGTGTGGGATTTCCTATCGTCTCCGTCAGCAAGCCTATCATGTTGTGGAAGTAGACGGTCGTGCGAAGACCACCGTTCCACCACGTGGAATAATTCGCGCCGCCGCGCATCGTCGAGCCCGGCTTGCCTTCGGCAATGAACCGGCTGTGGATCGCCGCCCCAACCAGGTCAATTCCAACTGGAATCAGCGGGTCGAGATTGTAGTTGAACGGATCCCGAAAAGGCGGTGCGAAGATAATGGTACCGGCGGGGCCCGTCTGGTGATGGTTGTACATGATCTGGGGATACCACGCCCTGAACATGACGCTGTCCATCGCCTGGGTTTCGGGCTGCGACGCCATATACGAGTCACGATTGTTGTCGTGCCCGATGTACTTGTGATACAGGACCGGGAGGCCGGACGTCGAGCGGTTGCTGTCAACAGGCTCGCTCATGTACCAGTTGGAGACGATGTCCATCCCATCCGGATTGGCCGGCACGGCAAGCAGGATCACGTCGCGAAGAAATCGTTGAGTCTCGGCGTCGTTTCGGCTGACCATCTCATAGACGAATTGCACGAGCTGCTGCGCGCCGAGAACCTCGCTGGCGTGAAGACCACCGTCGATCCACACGACTGCCTTCCCTTCTCTTGCGAGGGCGTGTGCCTGAGCATCGGTAAGACTTTCAGCGTGCGCCAGCCGGGCAGCGATGTCCTGGTAGCGAGCGAGCTTCGCGTGATTCTCCGGAGAAGTGATGATGGCCATCAGCATCGGCCTTCCCTCGGCGGTCTTCCCAATCCGAACGACCTTCATGCGGTTCGATTGACGGTCGAGCTTGTCCCAGTATTTGACGAGCTGAGCGTAGTTGGCGAGGAAATAGTCGTCGCCGATGTTGTGGCCGAATTCCTGGAGCGGGGTGGTTATGCGGGACTGCGGGGAGACTGCAACGGGAAGAAGCACGCAGGATACTGCGAGGGCAATTGAC
Organism: Gemmatimonadaceae bacterium; assembly: GCA_039927215.1. Taxonomy (GTDB): domain Bacteria; phylum Gemmatimonadota; class Gemmatimonadetes; order Gemmatimonadales; family Gemmatimonadaceae; genus UBA4720. The sequence goes on along the minus strand of JBDSVO010000054.1, from coordinate 842 downwards.
GAGCTAATGCGCATTTGGGAGGGCTGGAGGGTTCGAGTCGATCTGAGGTAAAGTTACCCTCCGCATCGGGGATTTGCTCCTGGGCTACGTGGTACGGTTTGCGAGCTGACCCTCGTCGCCATGACATACCTCCTGGCTGGACACCGAGGCTCCGAGACTCCGAGGTATCGCGCGCCAAACCTCGCAGTGCACATGCTTTTCTTAGGGGTGAACTGACTGTGGACAAGCGAGTGCGTACCGCCGCGAGCTGTTCCCTCTTAACGTTTTTCTCGGTGTCTTGGTGTCTCGGTGTCCAGCCAGGAGGTGTAGCCGCCGAGCGAGGCCCTGCTCACGCGCGAGATCTGGCCCGGGGTTCTCGGATAGCAATCACCACTCCGACGAGCATGACAGCCCCGCCGACGAGCGTTATCGCCGGAGGGATCTGACGAATTCCGGGGAGGATTGCCCCCAGCAGCGTCGCTCCAATGGGCTCGCCCAGTACGGTGAGGTTCACCACGTAAGCCGGCATGTATTTCAGCGCCCAGTTCATCCCCGTGTGACCCAAAAGCATTGGACCAAGAGCCAACGCTCCGAAGATCGCCAGTTCGCGGGGCGGTTGCGGGCTGAGGCTCACGTGTGATACGCCCGCGAACAAGAGCAGAGCCAGGAAGCACGCGGTGTACGCGAGCCCGACGTATGCCCACACACCATACGACGCTCTCAGGTGTCTACCTACCGTGTAATAGATCGCTGCTGTCACCGCGGCCGACGTCGCTAGAAGATTACCAACTGTTGCGTTATGCCCCGCCGCTGGACCCGCGTCACTCATGTCGGGAATTGCGATGACGATTGCGCCTGCAACC
>JBDSVO010000053.1:0-2758 GCA_039927215.1 Gemmatimonadaceae bacterium | reverse complement strand
GAGGGCAAGACGTGGCTCACGTCGATCTCACACCTGCGTATCGCGCGCTCCACTGATGGAATTCATTTCGAGGTTGAGCCGGCGCCAGCCATGGCTGCGGCGACCGAGTACGAAACGTATGGAATCGAAGATCCGCGCATTACTCTGGTCGACGACACTTACTGGATCAACTACACCGCTGTCTCACCCTGGGGAATTACAACCGGTCTCGCTTCAACACGTGATTTCAAGTCGTTCGAGCGGCACGGGCTGATCTTTTCACCTCCCAACCGCGATGTGACGATTTTTCCAGAGAAGATCGGCGGGCAGTACGTCGCACTTCATCGTCCAATGCCGGAAGGTCTCGGAAAGCCCGCAATATGGATTGCGACTTCTCCCGATATGTTCGCGTGGGGTAGTCACCGATACGTGGCGGGCGCGCGTGACGGAACCTGGGACGATGAGAAGATTGGCGGCGGCGCGGTTCCTTTTCGGGTCACCACGGGCGGAGTCAACGGCTGGCTCGAGGTCTATCACGGCGTAACGGAGGCGAGCACCACTTATTCGCTCGGCGCTCTGCTTCTCGATGCTGACGATCCCGGAAAGGTGATTGCTCGATCGCGCGAGCCGATCCTGTCGCCTGAAGCACCCTACGAACGTGAAGGGTTCTTCGGCGGAGTGGTATTCACATGCGGGTTGCTCGCTGAAGGCAATCTCGTTCGGATCTATTACGGCGCTGCAGACGGAGTCATGGCCGTCGCCGATCTGTCACTCGAAGATATCCTCGCGGGCATGTCCGAGCCGTGACACCAGCCGGTGGCGTTGTCGCGTCTGGCCTCGAGCCGCGCGGACGACGCCGTCTGGCGGCCGGTATGAGCGCTTCATGACGTTCGAGCTTGGTGTGAATTACTGGCCGCGCCGAAGCGCGATGTACATGTGGCGCGAGTTCGATATTGCCGAAATCCGCGAAGAGATGGGGCAGATTGCGGATATCGGTTTCGATGTCGTGCGACTGTTCGCGCTGACCGAGGATTTTCTGCCTGGCCCGACGAGTGTAGATGCGACGATGGTCTCGCGACTCGTTCAGGTCATAGGAGCCGCCAAGGACGCGGGACTTAGAGCCATCCCGACGCTGATCGTCATCAACATGAGCGGCCGGTTCTGGTGGCCGGGCTGGATGCTCGACGCGCACGGGAATCCGGGAGATCTCTACTCCAATCCCCTCCTTCAGTCACAGGTGCTTCTCGCGGCGACGTGCGCGCGCGCTTTAGCCGGCGATGACGCGATTCGCGCTTTTGATCTATCCAACGAGATCGACGACTCGCAGAATCCGAAGTCGCGAGAGGCCGGACAGCTCTGGGCATCCACACTCGCAAGGGCAATTCGGCGGGAAGCTCCCGGAACGCCAATTCAGATCGGCGCGCACTTGCCGTCGCTGACGGCGAAAAACCGCCTGCGCGTCGATGATCTTGGCGCCATCGCCGACGAGGACATCATGCATGCGTACCCGCTCTACAGCGATGTCGCGCGCTCGTTCCTCGATCCGGAGCTCGTGCCCTTCTCGTGCGCTCTGACATTCGCCCTTGCCGGAACCGGGCGGCCTACACTGATGCAGGAGTTTGGTCTGTGCACGGCGCCGCAGGGCGCGTCGGGGCAGACGATCATCGATGATTTTCTTGGACAGCCGCTCACTCAGTATCTGGCGTCAGAGGATGAGGGAGCGACCTACTATGACGCCGTGCTCGAGCGACTCGTGATTACAGGAGCGGCAGGCGCCTACGCATGGTGTTACGGAGACTACGATTCGCGATTATTTGATCGGCCTCCCATAGCCACGGCCGTACGCGAGCGTACATTTGGACTCGTTCGGGCTGATGGAAGCGAGAAGCCTGCCGCAGAAGTGTGGCGGCGCTTCAGGAAGCGACGCGACGAAGGGTTACTTCCATTGAGTGCGGGCATTCCGAACACGCTCGACGTGAGCGCCGACGAATACCATCGTGCGCCTGGCGAGAACTTCGCCCGTCTTTATCAAGCCTGGATCGAACAGCAGGAGCCAGGCGGAGAAGAGGAGCTACCATAGCGTTCAAAATGCAGGCATGATCGCGGCGCTCGAGCGGCTCGCCTCGAATCCGCTGATTCGACCGTCGCAAATCGCATTCACACGCGCGAGCGGGACGTTCAACCCCGGCGCAACAATCGACCACGCCAGCGGCAGCGTCGTGCTGCTCGTTCGCGTGTACGAGGAAGTGGCACGACGCTCGTGCCTCGCCCTCGCGCTCTCTTCGAACGGCGAGCGCATCGATGAAATCTGGAATCGCCCTGCGATTACACCGGAGGCGCCGTACGAGGAATGGGGAGTCGAGGATCCTCGCATTACGTGGATTAGCGACGAACGACGCTACGCAATTACCTACACGGGACACTCGCCCAACGGCCCGCGTGTTTGCCTGATCACGACAGACAACCTGCTTGCTCCGGAACGCTACGTCCGCCACGGACCTCGCATTGCCGGTGAAAACAAGAATTGCGTCGTGTTCCCGGAAAAAATCGACGGGCAGTATGTGATTCTTCACCGGCCCATGCCCAACATCGTGTGCGTCAGGGTCTCGTCGCTCGAAGATGAATGGCCCGTGAGTGGTACAACGCTGGTCCGTCCGCAACCGAATACATGGCGGAGCTCACGTGTCGGTGCGGGGTCGCCTCCCATTCGGACGCGCATTGGATGGCTGTTGCCCTTCCATGGCGCCACTTCAATAGAAGAAGGCAACGTGTATTCGAT
>JBDSVO010000052.1:0-6476 GCA_039927215.1 Gemmatimonadaceae bacterium | reverse complement strand
TACAGGTTGTAATCCGTGCGCGCGCGGTGTGAATCCATCCGCGCCATCGCTTTGAGTATCTCGCCGGTGCGAGGATCGCCGATGGACCCACCTACCGACCAGCCACGCTCGTTACGGTTCTCCCATTGGACGACGTTGTAGCGGGCGTCCATTGGATCGACGCCCTCGGGCAGGTCTTCGACTTTGAACGCCCCGCGAAGTCCGGCGCGGTCGAACGCCTCGATCCACCAGCTCACGCCCTCCTTCGTCGCGGAGCGGACCGGCTCAGGTATGCCGCGATCTATATAGTAGACGATAGGATTCTTGATGGGACTCGTTGGATCGCCCGGATTGACGCGCTCGAGACGATGGCGCGAAATCCAGCGCTGCTCGAGTGGAAGCTGGATCGGCTGCGCGTAATCCTTGAACGTGATCCCGAAGAATCCCGTTCTGGGATCGAGCACTCTCGGCCGATACGCGTTATCGGGCAGCCTGAGAAAGCTGAGATGCTGGCGGAGAGTGAACGACCTGGCTTCGGGAACAATCGACGCGACTGTCGGGCCCGGACGCCCCTGCGTGACGAACGTCAGAGCGACATCGATCTCGCTGTTCTCGGGAAACGCTTTGGTGTACGGGCGATAGATGCTGGAGCGATCCTTCGCGACGGAATAGGCGCCTTCATTGTTTCCGGCGAGATTGCCGCTGACGTCGTTCCAGTCCCGCATCACGAAATCGGTGGCATCGACGACGAGCCTCGATCCTTCCTCGGCTATAAGAGGCAAAGAAGCAGTTGTGCTCGGCGGGAATCCTTCGATGACGGTACGCACGTGCGCCGGATTGTCGGTGGCGGAGCTCCTGTAATTCCAGTTCTCGAAAACGACTAGAACGCGATCGCCATTTCGGTCGAAACGTGTGACGTAGGAATCACCGCCGGAGCCGCGGTCGAGGCCGATGGGATTTGATCCCAATCCGGTTGCAAGTGTTACGAACATCAGCACGCGCATGGAGTCGGACGGGAGCTCGAGGTAGACCTTCCCCTGTTTTGAGTCGAGGTAGATGGGGATGAAACCGTCCCGCGGCTCCATCCCGGCAGTCTTCGCTGCAATCGTGGAAGAGGACTGCGAAGCAGCGGGAGACGCTGCCGTTCCTGGCGTTTGTTGCGACGTGGAAGCGCAGGCGGCGAGGCAAAACACTGCCACCGGCGAAGCGAGACAAGTCAATCTCATTGTATGCGGCGAATGGAGAGGGGCGATTATCCCACAGAGACTGGCGTTGCGCAAGTATTCGCGGCCCGTCATCATTGCAATAACGAGATTGGGCGCCAATGGATTCTTCTGCGGTTCGCGGGAACCGGTTTCTGTTAGCGTGTCCGCTCGCAAGCTCAGTATCCCGGAGATTATATGCGCTTCAGAATTCCTGCCTTCATTGTCGTCGCGGCAGCTGCATCGTTCATCGCCTGTCAGGAGAAAACCAGCCCGACGGCGCCGTCGGACCGCGACTCGCCTGAGTCGCCGGTGCTAGGCGCGGGTACGGCGGCCCTTCGGTTGCAGTCGGTGACGGTGTCACCCGCAGCCGATACGATAGGCGTGGGACAGACGGTCCAGCTCACGGCGACGCCCAATCCTCCGACAACAGTGACATTTGTCTGGAAAAGCAGGAATACGGGTATCGCCACCGTTGATCAGAATGGCCTCGTCACGGGTGTGAAGGTCGGCAGCGTCTCGATCGAAGCGAAAGCCGGCGGAAAAACAGGTAAATCAACCATTTGGGTGGTGGCGGCTCCTCCGCCACCTCCGCCACCGCCTCCGCCACCACCACCCGCGGGTAGTCCTGTCCTTGTCGGTGCCGGCGACATAGCATCCTGCAGCTCGAGTGATGACGAGGCCACGGCGCTTCTGCTCGACGGCATCGCCGGGACGGTGTTCACGGTTGGCGACAACGTCTACGACGCCGGGACGACTGCCGAGTTCAGCGACTGCTATGAGCCCAGCTGGGGCCGCCATAAGGGGCGCACTCGGCCATCGATCGGCAACCACGACTACGCGACATCTACAGGGGCGCCTTACTACGCGTACTTCGCGCCGAATGCCGGCACCCATCCTGACGGCTATTACAGCTACGACCTGGGCGACTGGCACGTCATCGCCCTCAACAGCAACATCGATCACACTCCAACGTCGGCGCAGGTGCAATGGCTTCGCCAGGATCTGATCGCGAATACGAAGTCTTGCACTCTCGCGTACTGGCATCATCCACGCTTCAGCTCCGGAGCCGGGCACGGCAGCGATACAAGCGTCCAACCCTTCTGGCAGGTTCTCTACGAGTACAACGCTGACGTGGTACTGAGCGGTCACGATCACGACTACGAGAGATTTGCTCCGCAGACTCCATCGGCTGGCGCCGATTCCGTCCGAGGTATCCGCGAATTCGTTGTCGGAACGGGAGGGCGGAGCCACTATGGCTTGGGATCGCTCAAGGCAAACAGCCAGGTGTTCAATGGAGACACGTACGGCGTTCTCAAGCTGACTCTCGGACCGGTGAGCTATTCGTGGCAATTCGTGCCAGTTGCGGGCGCGAGCTTCACCGACTCCGGCACGGGGAGTTGCCACTAGGGGCCGTGTATTAATGCCGTCCTCGTGCATGATAACATTTTGTGGTAATTTGTTATCATGATCAGGACACAGATCAGCCTGAGCGAGGATGAATACCGCGAAGCCAAGCGAGAAGCCAAGCGCCTCGGCGTTTCGCTTGCCGAGCTTCTGCGTCGATCTCTGCGCTGGATTCTTCCTGCGGATTCTTCCAAGCCGTGGATGCGCTACGCGGGAATGGTCGAATCGGGCGATCCCCGATCGAGCTCGCGGATCGATGAGGTAATTTACGGCCAGAAGGACTGAGGCCTACGTCGACACCTCGGCGCTGATCGCATTCGCCGACAGGTCGGACACCTATCATCCCTTATTTCGAGGGCTGTTCTCGGCGCCGCCTAAGTTGGTAACGACACCCCTGGTGATCGCCGAAGGCCACGGCTGGTTTCTCCGTCGGTACGATCGCACTCGCGCGCTGCAGTTTCTTTCCATGACCGAAGCGATGACTCCACTGCATGTGGCCGGGATAGGGACCGACGAGCAGCATGGGGCAGCGGCTATCCTGCGCAAGTTTTCAGATCAGGACCTGACCCTAGCCGACGCCCTTGGGCTCTACGTCATGCGAGCGCGGAGGATTTCACGCTGCTGGTCGACCGATTTTCATATGGGTCTTACGGGCGTTTCGCTGATCGTCAACGAGCGCTAGACGATAACGGAGCGGGGGCGGCTGGACCCGGCTTCCTTAATAGCTTGCTGCAGAGCGCTTTTTTTCGATGATGCCTGGGATCGAAGGATAACTCGTCTCTCCAAGGTTGCGTCCATCGTGGCGGATGGGCACTTGCAACGAAGCTCGCCGAGGAATCAGACTATGGGTATGGTGCTGCCTGTTCCACACTTCACGATCGAGATGCTCGACGACTTGCCCGACGACGGGAACCGTTACGAGCTGCTGGAAGGAATGCTGCTCGTGACCCCGGCGCCCTCGCTCGCTCACCAGATGGTTGCGACCCGTTTGACCTACATACTCATGGACGCGCTATCCGGTGCACGCAAAGCTCATGTTGTCGCGGTCGGCACCCTTCAACGAAGCGACAATACGCAGCTCCAGCCGGATATTCTCGTTTTCCCTTCATCGTTTTCGCCTGATAGCAACTGGCGAACGATCGATCGCTGGTGGCTCGCCGTCGAGGTCATGAGTCCATCTTCGCGTGTTTACGACCGCGTGGTGAAACGCGACGCCTACCTCGCTCTTGGCGTTGAGCAGTACTGGGTGGTGGACCTGCGCGACCGATCCATCGAGGTGTGGAAGCGCGGGAGCGACGCAAGCGAGCGAGTCGTGGATTTGCTCAGCTGGCATCCAACAGCGCTGGAAACTGCGGTCACCGTGGATCTCGGAGAAGTATTCCGCGACGTTGGAGACAGCGGCGCAGGTTAAGCCTCAATTCACGAGTGCCTTTGCCGGGTCAGGAAGAGCAGTCAATAACAAGGAGATCGTCATGCTCGTTTCAATTCCCGCTCGTTCGTTGTCGCTGATTGCCGCGGCCGCCCTGATGTCGGCCTGCAGCGAGAGCACTGGGACCGGAGTGCCCAATGTGGCGGGCGTCTATCATTGGCGCGAACAGGTCGCCGCGGTTACCTGCACCCCGCAGAGACCACCGGCGGAGGGTGGCACGGTCATTTTCGACGCGTTCCTGAGCGAGTTTGACGTCCGCATTCAGCAGAGCGGATCCCAGATCACGATGTTCGACACCGCATTTCCAAACGATCCTGGCCCGACGGGCTCAATCGATGCGGCCGGTAAGATCTCGGTCGCGCTGGTCGTGGACTTCCAGGAGGAGCCTCGCGGCACGCGAACATTCTTCGATAATCTCACCATCAAGAATGACCTGACTGTGCAAAGCAGCAGCACTCGGCTCGTGGGCAGCGGCTCGTACGTCAATGTCTTTCGTGAAGGCTCCGCCACGGCTCCGGTCTTCGCCACATGCAGCCGGACCTCCACCATCGAGCTGACAAAAACGGGGACGTGATGGTTTGAGTTGACGCTGCGGCCGGGCGATCGAGTCCGGCGGCCGCCATTGCGGGTCGCAGCCCGCTGCCCGCAGTTTCAACTCCATATGACGAAACTTTCCTCTCCAATGTGTCGCGCGGTGCTGGTGTGCGCTTTACTCATCGGCCCCGGCTCAACTGCTGCTCAGGCGCCCGTGCCGAGATCGCTCGACTGGAACGCGCTCGCGCTCGAGAGTCAACGCGTTCTCTCCGACTATCTGAAGATCAACACGACAAATCCGCCCGGAAACGAGATGAAGGGCGCGCTCTTTCTCAAGGGCATCCTCGAGAAGGAAGGCTTTGAGGTTCAGTTGATGGATTCCACCGAGCTTGGGGCCGGACGCGTCAACCTCTACACGCGCCTCAAGGGCAACGGATCGAAGAAAGCAATCGCGCTTGTTCACCACATCGATGTCGTGCCGGCCACTGCGTCGTTCTGGGAAGTGGATCCGTTCTCAGGCGCGGTGAAGGACGGCTATATCTGGGGGCGGGGTGCGCTCGACATGAAGGGCGAAGGCGTTGCGCATCTCATGGCGATGATCGCGCTCAAGCGCGCAGGAGTTCCCCTCAACCGGGACATCGTGTTCATCGCGAACAGCGACGAAGAGCTCGGCTCACAGGGCGCGATTGTTTTCGTCAGGAATCATCCGGACCTGCTCAAAGATGTCGAGTTTCTTGTTACCGAGGGTGGGGATAACCTCGTAACTGAGGGCAAGCTGCATTACTTCGGAATCGGCGTCGCCGAGAAGCGAACTTTCTGGCACCGGCTGACCGTAAAGGGCGTTCCGTCCCATGGGTCGCGACCTACGAAGCAGAACCCCGTCCCCCGTCTCGTGGCCGCACTCAATCGCCTCGCGAATTACGAGACGCCGCTTCACGTCACGCCTGGGGTGGACAAGTTCTTCCGGGACATTTCGCGCATGCATCCGGAGCCGAGGAAGACGTGGTTGTCGAACGTCGCCGGGGCACTGAAGAATCCGACCGCAAAGGAATGGATTCTGAGCGACGTCTACTGGAACGCGATTCTGAGGAACACGATCTCGCTTACGGGGCTCACGGGATCGAACAAAACGAACGTCATTCCGCCCGAAGCGAGTGCAGAGATCGATGTTCGGCTGTTGCCCGATCAGAAGCCCGCCGACGTGCGAGCCGAGCTCGAGAGGGTTGTCGCGGACACAGCGGTTCATTTCACGCTCCTGCTTGAGCCGAAAGCTCCGCTGCAGAGTCCGATCGATTCTGATTTCTTCAAGGCGATCGAGAAGGCCGCGCGCGACCGCGATCCCAGTGTATTCGTGACGACGCCGATGCTGACGGGAGCGACAGACCGCCCAACCTATCAGAAGGTGGGAATCAAGACTTACGGGGTCGGCATGTTCAAGGTCGAAAAAGCCGACGCGCAGCGGGGAGTCCACGGCAACAACGAGCGTCTCTCAGTGGAGAACGTCGGCTTCGGAGTGCACTACCTGTACGACATACTGCGTTACGCGCAGTAGCCGGATGCGCCGCTAGTTCTTGTGGCGGAACGTTATTCGACCGCGCGTCAGGTCGTAAGGCGATACTTCGAGCGTCACTCTATCACCCGCCAGCACGCGTATGCGAAAACGCCGCATCTTCCCCGCGATCGTCGCGTGAACGTCATGTCCATTGCTCACCAGGACCTTGAAGGTCGCGTCCGGGAGCACTTCGGTGACTGTCCCTTCCAACTCGATTGCTTCTTCCTTCGCCATACGCCTCCTTATCCCGTTACCTGATGGATTGAAGCTGAAAAAACAGGGCCACCCCGGAGTTAACCAGGGTGGCCCTGCATCTATTACAATGTGGCTGCGACAGTGATCAAGCGTTGAGCCGGGTCACATTCTCGGCGGC
>JBDSVO010000051.1:0-3483 GCA_039927215.1 Gemmatimonadaceae bacterium | reverse complement strand
CACCTTCGCTCGCATTTCGCGACCTCGTCACAATTGATCCGCCGGACTCCGCACTCCCAGCCCGCCTCGATTCAGCACGTGCGTATACACCATGGTCGTGCGCACATCGGAATGTCCGAGCAGTTCCTGAATCGTCCTGATGTCCGCACCACTCTCCAGAAGATGCGTAGCGAAGGAATGCCGGAAGGAATGACACGTTACACGCTTCCGCACCCTCGCCTCTCGAGAAGCCTCGCGCACCGCTCGCTGAACCTGTGTCTCGTGCAAATGGTGCCGCCGCCGAATACCCGCCGGATCGACAAAGGTCCGTGTTGCTGGGAACAGGTAATACCACGACCACTCCCCATCCGCGTTGGGCAGCTTTCGAGACAACGCACCATCGATCCCGGTCACTCGAATTCGCCGTTGGCGATCTTCATTCCACCGACGGTGCGACGAGCGAAGCGCCCGCTTCACATCTTCGATCGAAGAGGCCGCAAGTGGAGTGCGCCGATCCTTACCTCCCTTCCCCGCGCGGACGGTAATCTCGCGCCTATCGAGATCCAGGTCCTTCACGCGCAGCGAAACGCATTCGAGAATCCTGAGACCGCTACCATATAGAAGAGAGACGACAAGACGATCAGGATCGCGCAGCTTCTCGAGAATCCCGCGGACCTCTGCGGGCGATAACACGACTGGCAACCGCTTCGGCCGACTCGCAGGAACAACGTCCAGCGTCCGGTTGAGCGGGCGTCGCAGCACACTACTATATAGAAAGGTCAACGCAGCAAGCGCCTGATTCTGCGTCGACGCAGAAACCCGTTGCCTTACCGCGAGATCCGACATAAAGCGACCTACATCTGCTTCATCGAGGTCGGTTGGATGCCGCCGCTCGTGAAAAATGATGTAACGGCGAATCCAGCTCGAATAAGCTTCCTGCGTCCGCATACTGAAGCGCTTCGCCTGCATCGCGAAACGCACCTGCTCCATCAGACGATACTTTCGCTCCGGCTCGGGCTGAGAACCAAGGTGAGAGAGCGGAATGAGACGATCGGCCATGCCGCAAATGAACACGCGATCCTAAGCCGCTACATCACCATTTCACCGCCAATTGAATCCAAGAAGCGAAAGAATCACCTCATCATCGACCTTCTGGCCGAATCAATCTTCTGCGTGCGTCCTTCCCAATTCTTACAGCTAATTGCAACCAGCTATCGCAATTAGCTGCCGACTTACCGCTCTGTAGTTGGCTTTAGTGCGCGGTTGCAGGTCAAGGAAGTTTGGAATCGCACTGTACCAGAGCCAACGCGTTGTCGCACATTCACGCATGGTCGATCCAGCCGAATATCTCCGAATTGTGCTCGACGAGCGGACGCTGCCTAGCGTCGTCACGCCGATGATCCTCCGCCAGGGCGAGGTCGCCCACCTCCATTTGCCGCGCGCAGTCTGGCGCGAGCTTCGCCCCTCGCCGGGGACACCGGCCGTAAGCTTCACCGTGCTCGAAACGGGCCGGCTGTATGTGACCAATCAGCGAATCATTCTGAGTGGTGCAGCAAATGATCTGAGCCTCGAGTATCGCGACGTCGAGGGTGTAGCGCTGTCGGATGGAATGGTTCTCATCCAGCGAATCGGTAAGCTCGACCCGTATCTGGAGTTGAATTCTCCCGGATGGCTGGATGCAGTGCTGTTGCTCATCGAGCGAGTCCGGCGTGGCGATCGCCCGTTACGCGAGTATATGGGCGCGTCGGCACCGGAATCGTCGTCGGCAGCCGGTGAACCGAAAACCGAGCGTGAGCGTCAGGCGGCGGAGTCAGTAGCGAACGCCAGCAAAGACGCCGGCTCCCCTCCGCCGACGCTCGACGAGCTGCTGACGAAGCTCGACAAGCTGGTTGGCCTGGAGAGCGTTAAGAAAGAGATACGAACCCTGGTAAACGTAGCGCGCGTGCGCGAGATGCGGCGGAAGGAGGGGCTCAAGGTCCCACCTTCCGCGTACCATATGGTATTCGTAGGGCCGCCGGGGACCGGCAAGACGACGATTGCCCGACTGCTTGGCTCGATCTTCCATGCGCTCGGCCTGTTGTCAAAGGGGCATCTGACGGAGGTGGATCGCGCTGAGCTCGTTGCCGGATATGTCGGGCAGACCGCGATCAAGACCGATGCGGTGGTGAAGGACGCGCTCGGCGGAGTGCTGTTCATCGACGAAGCGTACAGTCTGGCGCCGGAGGACTCGGGGCACGACTTCGGTGACGAGGCGATCGAGACTCTGCTTAAGCTGATGGAGGATCATCGCGACGACCTGGTGGTGATCGCCGCCGGCTATCGTGAGCGGATGGAGGGCTTCATCGAGTCAAACCCAGGCCTTCGCTCGCGGTTCACGCGGTTCATCAATTTTCCCGATTATTCGCCCGACGAGCTCACGGCGATCTTCAGGCGAATGGTGGAGGAAGACGGGTATACGCTCGGACCGGGCGCGCTCGAATCGGTGAAAGTAATTCTCGCGAAGGAGTATGAATCGCGGAGCGAGAACTTCGGGAATGGGCGGCTGGTGCGGAATCTCTTCGAGAGGAGTCTGACGTCCCAGGCGAACCGGCTGGTCGGCTCGACGCCCTCGCGCGCTGACCTGTGCGTGATCGCAGCGTCGGACATCACTGCCATAGCCTGAGCTGATCGTTCGCTTGACAAATGTATAAGTGGTGGCTTATATATCATCATGCAACGAGCAGTCGCAGTCGAGAACAGGATCTTTCACGCGCTCGCGGACCCGAGCCGGCGGGCGATCTTCGAGTCCCTCACGCGCGGCGAAACGGCGGTGACGGACATCACGGCGCGCTTCCACATTTCGCAGCCGGCGGTCTCGCAACATCTCGCCGCTTTGAAAGGCGCCGGCCTTGTGAACAGACGGCGAGATGGGCGCCGCGTCTATTACAGGGTCGAGCCAAGCGGGATGAAGCCGCTCATCGACTGGATCGCGCACTATCGTGTCTTCTGGACGGAGCACGTCGACCGCCTTGAAAAACTTTTAGAGAAAATGGACGAATGACTGTCACAGACACGAGCTTACGATCGCAAACTGAATCCATTTCGTTCGAATTCGATTTGCATCATTCGCCGGAGAAGGTCTGGCGCGCGCTCACCGACCCAGCACTGCTCGCGGAGTGGCTCCTGCCCGTCATCGGTTTCGAGCTCGAGCCGGGGGCGGCGTTCACGTTCAAGACGCAAGCGTATCCCGGTTGGGACGGCACCGTGAATTGCCGGTTCATCGAGATAGAACCGCAGCGGAAGCTCAGCTATACGTGGGCCGTCCCGTTCCTGGACACCGTCGTGACCTTCACTCTCACTCCCACGGCGTCGGGCACCCGACTTTCCCTCTTGCAGTGGGGCTTCACGCCGGACCAGAAGCGGGAGTCCGGCGGTGCGCGCTACGGCTGGAAGAAGATGGGGGGAAAGCTTGTCGACCTGCTCGAGAGGATGCCATGAATTGGAACAGGTGGGTTCGGCAGATTC
>JBDSVO010000050.1:0-5889 GCA_039927215.1 Gemmatimonadaceae bacterium | reverse complement strand
GTTGCGGAATGCTCCCTTTGGGTAGACGTCACCGGCGAAGTAGCCATCGTCACGCGGATCCGAGTAGATGATGCACCCAATCGCCCCATGCTCGGCCGCAACTTTCGGCTTGATCCCGCGCCAGGATTGCCCGTAGCGAGCAATCACAATCTTGCCCTTCACATCGATGCCGCGAATCGCGAGCGAGTCGTAGTCGCGCGGAATTCCGTAGTTCACGTACACGAGCTCGCCGGTAACATCGCCATCGGTTGAATAAGCGTTGTAAATCGGAAGCTGCTCAGCGATCTGATTGCTTGTCGGATCCTCGGTGAGTGCCGGCTCAGCGAGCCTGGCCGTAAACGGCGTCGGGGATACCAGCTCGAGGACACGAGTCTTCGGCGTCGGGAACAGGACGTCGAATTGCTCGATCTTGGTGTCGTATCCCCACGACCTGAACAGCGAATCGATGAACTGAGCGTTCGCCTTTCCGTACGGCGAGCCGACGTGGTGCGGGCGCGCACTCAGTCGCTGCATCCACGACTCGAGATTCTGCTTGGTGAGGCCCGCGTCGAACCGAGACTCCAGCGCCAGCTGTCGCGCCGAGCTCTCGGTGGTAAAGCCGAGCAGTGGACTGTCAGCGACCGGTGTTGCAGCGACAGCTGTCGCAAAAATACCGAGCGCCAGGGGGATCGAATAACACTTTGCTTTCAATGTGACTCCGGATGTGTGCATGTCGTGCGGCCTTAGCCGCGGGTCAGGAAACCTTGCGTGTCTTCTTTCGCAGAAAGTCCATGAGGATGAACTGGCCGAGTGTCATCGTGTTCGTGAAATAGGCTTTGCCTCGGCTGATCTCCGAGACACGCTTCACGAATTCCACGAGGGCGCGATCACGCGCGAGCATGAAGGTGTTGATCATTATCCCGGAGCGCCGGCAGTTAGCAACCTCTTTGAGCGTTTCGCCGACCACCGCCAAGTCGAGTCCCATTGAGTTCTTATAGATGTGACCGTTGGGCATTGTGAGAGCGCTTGGCTTGCCGTCGGTGATCATCACGATCTGCCGCATGTCCTTTTTCTGCGCAAGCAGAATCCGGCGCGACAGCTTGAGTCCCTCCGCTGTGTTGGTGTGGTACGGTCCCACCTGCGCCTGCGGCAGCATCGCCAGCGGGATCTCCTCCGCTGAATCGTGAAAGAGCACGACGCGCAAAGTGTCACCGGGAAACTGCGTGCGAATGAGATGCGTCAGGGCGAGCGCGACCTTCTTTGCCGGCGTGAAGCGATCCTCGCCGTAGAGGATCATCGAGTGCGACGTATCGAGCATCAGCACCGTCGCGCACGACGACCTATACTCGGCCTGACGGACCATCAGGTCTCCGTAGTCGAGGTCGAGCGGGATGTCGAGTGAGCCTGTGCGCGCGAGGGAGTTTTTCAGTGTCTCGTTCACGTCGAGATTCAGCACGTCGCCGAACTCGTACTGCTTGCTGTATCCGTCGGCCTCGATGCCCGTCGCAAGGTAAGGCGTGTCGTGACTGCCGAAGCTCGACCTGCCAAGTGAGCCCAGAATCGAGCGCAGAGACTTGTAGCCAAGGAAGTCGATCGCCTTGTCGGTGAGATTGAACTGAACGGATTTCGAAGCGGCGTGGGCGAGACCACCGGGGCCGGTCACTGACTGATGGCCCGCCGGCATCTGCGGCGGGGCTTCGAGGTTCAGATAACCTTCCTCGGTCAATCGCTTGACGAGATCGTCAAGCAGCTGGGCGAGCTTGTCTTCCGAGTCCTCGTCGCCTTCGCCCCTTAGTGCCTGCAGCAGCTCCGGAGTGAACTGACCGCTCTCGATCAGCGCGTCGAGGATGGCCTGCTTCAGTGCCTCGAGGGACCGGTCGGCTTCGTCGCCGTAATCGCCCCACGGATCGAACTGAGAGCCGCCGGCGAATCCCGACTGGAGAAGAAAGTCAGCGAGCTTCTCGAGCAGCGACTGCAGATCGACCGCATCAGCCATCTCGGGGCTGAACTTCGAGTACGTGTGCGACCGCATGCCGAATAATACAGTCCGCGCGAGGGTCGTGTATAATCAACCGAATGCCGGGAACGGTGCAGTCCCTCAATCCATTCCGGGTGCTTCAGGCGCACCGGAATTTCCGGCTCTTCTGGATTGGCCAGACACTCTCGCTGATCGGAACCTGGATGCAGCAGGTGGGTCAAGGCTGGCTCGCTCTGCAACTGTCGAACAGCGCATTCGTCGTGGGGCTCGTGAGCGCCGCCGGCTCACTCCCGATTCTCTTTTTCTCGCTTTACGCGGGCGTGATTGTCGACCGCCGGGACAAGCTTCGTCTGGTGATGTGGGCGCAAGTGCTGCTTTCGATAGAGGCAGTGATGCTGTGGTGGCTCGTGTGGTCCGGGTGGATAACGATCCCGCTCCTCGTGGCTCTTGCGTTCATCAACGGTCTAATCAGCGCAGTGGAGATTCCCGCTCGGCAATCGATGATCGTCGACCTCGTCGGAAAAGAAGACGTGCTCGATGCGATCGCGCTGAACTCGGGTGGGTTCAATATCGCGCGCATCATCGGTCCCTCGATTGCGGCGGCGACCATCGCGGGAATTGGTCTTGCCTGGTGCTTCGCGATCAATTCGCTGAGCTACATCGCCGTGATCGGCTGTCTAGCGGCAATCCATCTCCCGAAATTCGTTCCAGCGGAGACGATTGTAGCGGCGCGGGAAGGGTTCAGGCAGGGGATTGCGTACATCAGGTCTCGGCGGGAAGTGACGGGGATAATGGGAGTGATCGCGGTCTACTCGATCTTCGGCCTGCAGTACGTGGCAATGATGCCGGTCATTGCGCGGGACGTGCTGCACACGGGCGCGGGCGGTTACGGATTGCTTGTGACGGTGGTAGGCGTTGGCGCGTTGACGGGCGCGCTCACATTGGCTGGGCTAAGCAATCGCGTGCGGCGCGGCCGGCTCTTTCTGCTGTCGGCCTTCGCATTCGCGGCGCTGCTGATTGTGTTCTCTCTGGTGCGCGTAATGTGGCTTGCCGTCGTCGTGCTCGTTGTTCTCGGACTGACAATGATGATCAACGGTGCGTTGGCGAACGGGATATTGCAGTCGATCGTCCCGGACGAGCTGCGCGGGCGAGTGATGGCAGCGTACGTGTTCGTCTACGTTGGCTTCGGCCCTATTGGCGCGTTGATCACCGGGGCGATTGCAAACGTGGTGAACGTCCAGTGGGCGATCGGAGGCGGAGGAGCGGTAATGCTACTCTACTCTGCGTGGGCGTTCTGGAGATTTCCCGAGATGCGTCGGGTGTAAATGAAAAAGCAATAACCACAGAGGCACAGAGCGTGTCTCTGTGGTTATTGCTGTTCTTCAGGTCCGGCGAGCGGCCGGAGCGCCCCGCACGAATGCGATGTAGTCAGTCGATGCGGGGGCGTCGCCACCTGCGCGCACGGCTGCCGCAATCTGGCCCCGATGATACGCACCGTGAAGGGCAACGTGCAGGAGGATGTCGCGGAACGATGACGTGAATTCGAGGCCGGCGCTGTTCTTATATGTCACGCCACTGTCGAGCCCGATTTCGTCTAAACATTCGACCAACGCCGAGAACTCATCGGCATTCCTCGCCCCGAGCTCGAGACATTGAGACAGCGACAGCTTGGGCCAGACCTCGACCTCCGGTTTTTCCCCGCGCATGCGGGCCAGCCACACATGCTCGGCCGCAACGACATGGGCGAACAAATCGAGCGTATGCGGCGGTGGATTGACTGCTTCAGTGAGACTCGCCTGGACGCCCGCGTCCGCCCATCGGAGGTGCTCGAACAACTGCTTGAGAGAAGCGTCCATTCTGAGAAAAAACCTCGTCAAACATCACAAATCAAGCTCGAAATGTGTTATATTTCGCGAGATTTATTGGGCGCTCCCTCGGCCAAGGCCGGGCGGAGCGCTGCGATTATGCGAACTGTATTCCACCGGTGAAGCCTAGATGAAAACGAAGACAAAGACTCCGCAGGCGATCTACCAGCACGAAAAGAAGCGCTCGGAGCGCGAGCGGAACAGCGTTCACGCGGCGCTGATGAAGGATGCGAAAGCCGCATTCGAGCAGATGCTGGAGGACGGTAGACAGGCCCGAAAGGGCGGTCGCCCCAAGGGAAGCAAGACGAAAAAGGACTGAGCGCGAATTGCTCAGGAAAAAGGAGGCGGCTCCGTGCGGAGCCGCCTCCTTTTTTGGTTCTTCGGGAATTACCGGGATGCTTTGCCCACATCGAGAATCCGTGCATAGGCTGAACTGCAGGTAAGCGGGCGAGGTGAGAGGCGCGAGGAACGGGAAAACGACACACTCGCGGCTCGCGCGTTTTGCCGCGGCGATGAGGTTTCTGGTTCCTGGTTGCTGGATCCTCGCACCTCGTGTTGCGAGTAGAACTGTAGAGCGTTGAGAGAGCGAGCGGCGAGTGTTTCGTTTCCCCTACCTCGCACTTCTCACCTGGGCCCTCCTACCTGTAGTTGACAGCGATCAGCGCGAGGCACGTAACGAAAAGCATGTGGTCCTCGGTTGCTGTCAGCTAATGCCACTCTTGATCGCTCTCGTGACAGCATCGGCGAATGTGTCTATCTCGTCCAGAGTCGTGTAGACATTCGGCGTGATCCGGATCCCGTTGAATTCCGGGTGCAGAATCGGTGTGTTGACGATCCGGTAATTCGCCATCAGCCACGCACCGAGCTTGTCGAAGGGAAGCCCATCGACGTTGAAAAGCGCGAGCGCACCAGATTGCTTCGCGTCGAACGGTGTCAGCACATGCACCCTGGAACTCTCAGCCAGCAGCCGCTTCGCCCACCGGTCGCGCAGGAAACGCAGGCGGGCGACTTTGCGCTCTGACCCGATGCCCCGCTGGAATGCCAACGCGGCCGAGATCGCGTTGTGATTGGCCGCCGGATGCGTTCCAATCTCCTCGTACTTCCGGATGTCGTTGTCCTGACTCGGCGCCGCGGCCATCAGCGGCCACAGTGATTTCTGCTTTTCCATCCGCACGTAAAGAAATCCGGTGCCGACGGGAGCGAGCAGCCATTTGTGCAGACTCGTTCCGTAGTAATCGACGCCCAGCTCATCGCGCGTGAACGGGAAATGCGCGAAGGCGTGCGCACCGTCGATCAGCACTTCGATGTTCCGCGGCCGCGCGAACTCCACAATCTCGCGCACTGGCATGATCTGCCCGGTGAGATTCGTTATGTGGGGAAACTCGATCGCCCTCGTCTGCGAAGTAACCGCCGCCTTGATCTGATCGGCGATGTACTTCATCGACGGCGGAGGAACCTTGAACGAGACCTGTTTCAGGACGATCCCGTCACGACGCTCCCGCTGCTGCCACGCCGTCAGCATCCGTCCGTAATTCTGGTTCGTAACAACGACTTCGTCGCCGCGCTTCAAGTCGAGACCCATAATCATGATCTCGTTTGCCTCTGATGCGTTGCGCGTGATCGCCATCTCTTCCAAATCACATCCAAACTCCCTCGCAAGATCGCGCCGCACACTCTCCACTCGCGGCTCGAGCACATGCCACATGTGCTCCGCGGGCGACTCGTTCGTAAACCGAAGATCGCGGATCATCGCTTCCAGCACGTGACTCGGCGTCGGACTCACGCCGCCGTTGTTCAGGTTGATAATCGTGCGATCGGTGTCGAACGCCCGCTGAATCTCGCTCCAGTAAGCCTCGTCGTCGGCGAGCTCGTCCGGAGTCCGATCACCCGCGATTGCGTTCGCGCGGAATAGCGCGCCGATTGCCGTTTCGCGGAAAACCGGAGTCGCGGCGAGTCCAGCGCTCGCCAGACCGTGCAGAAAATCGCGTCGACTCGTCATGATGTCGGAAGGTGCTCGTGCCTTGCGGCGAGAAAGGCGATTATCGCCGTCGCTGCAAAAGTCACGAA
>JBDSVO010000049.1:0-8072 GCA_039927215.1 Gemmatimonadaceae bacterium | reverse complement strand
GCCCCGTGCTGCGACAGGAAGCTCAGGAAGCGCAGGCGCACGCTGAACGACAAGCCCCGCACAGGGGAGGATTGCTCGGTGGCATCATGGATCACGTGATGCAAAAACCCAAGTAACCCGGGCAACCACGTTCCGCCAGGCCGGCTACGGACGGTTACCGGTGCGGAGAAACTCTGCGAAGTCGTCCGGCAGATCGCTCTCCGTGATTCCGCGCATCGCTCGTTCGACGTCGTATTCGACTCTCACGTAGCCGCACTTGATCGAATCAGTGCCGAGCTCTACGATCGCGTAGCCTGCGCGCCAATCTCCGTCTTTTGGGCGCCCGACTGTGCCGGTGTTCACGAAGTGGATGCCCTCCACTTCGCGGTGCCACGGCAGGTGTGTGTGTCCGAACGCGATCACGTCACCGCTTCCTGCTCCTGCAATTGAAGCCATTTGCAGGCAGAATGAATCGGGCCTGTCCGCGGTCCAGTAAACCGTGTTCAGCGTCGGCGTACCATGCACGAGCACGAGTGTCGGACCCGCGGCGTGCCCGCCGTTGGGCTTCACATCGAGGCGAAAGGGCAGGGCATTGAGAGCGGTCCTGGTCTCGGCAGATGTGTGCGCCTTCGTCCAGGCAAAGCTCACGTGCGAAAGCTCATCCTGTCTGGGATCCTCGTATTTGCAGCCGCAGTGCTTGTAGTCGGTCGCCACAGTCGAGTCGTAGTTTCCTGCTATGCCCTCGATGCCACGTGATTGCAGTAGCGCGACAGTCTCATCCGGCCACGGCGCGTAACCAACCAGATCGCCGAGGTGATAAGTCGCGTCGATGTCAGTGTCACGCGAGATGTGTTCGAGAACTGCCGCGAGCGCGGGCAGATTAGCATGGATGTCCGAGATGAGCGCGTATCGCACTATGCCTGGTGCGCTCTCGCCGGGCGCGTGGCGAGCGGGAGCTTCATTACCGTTGCCGAAGATGGGCAGGCGTGACTGAACTCTGCGGTCGCCTGAACGTCGGCCGGAACAGCATCTCGCGTCGTCTCGTGAAAGCCGAATTTCGGGAAATACTTTTCTGCGGTTGTCGTGAGCAGATACAGAGCGCGGAGACCATTGGATTCCGCGTCGAAGACCACGCGCTCCACCAGCGTGCGCCCGAGTCCTCGGCCACGCCATTCCAGATCGACGGCAGCGGAGCGGAGCAATCCATCATCGCCGCATTTCTCGAGACCGGCGACGCCAACGAGCTTGCCATCGCGCTCCGCTACGACGAATGAGCATAGCGACTCCCGCACACCATCGAGCGGGAGGTCGCTTCGCGTCAACAGATCTTCAACTGCTGGCAGATCCGTTGGTGTGGCTGGCCGAACCTGAACGTCGCTGATTGCGCTCGCGCTCATCGTCGCCTCTTCGTGGTCAGGAGCAGCAGTCCGATCCGCAGCAACTCTTCGCCCCGACGCTCTTGGTTGCTCGAATGAACGCACTCATGAAGCGTCCGTCGATGTCCGACGACATTGTCGCAGAGTCCACGCCTGACCCGGCGAGAAATGCCTCTGCGTCCTCGAGACGATAAACGCGCGTCGGCTCGATGTCGATGCTGCTGAATCCCGCCGCCTTGAGCAAGCCACGGTACTCGTTTTCTTCCAGCGCGCCGGCGATGCATCCCACCCAGAGCTCCATGTTTCGCTTGACCTCATCCGGCACCTCTCCGCGAACAACTACGTCGGACACGGCAAAGCGGCCGCCGGGCTTGAGAACGCGGAATGCCTCCTCGATGACGCGCTGCTTGTCAGCCGAGAGGTTGATTACACAGTTGGAGATGATGACGTCGACGGAATTGTCCGGGAGCGGGATGCTCTCGATCTCGCCTCGCAGAAACTCGACGTTCGTTGCACCTGCCTTCTGCTTGTTTTCATTCGCAAGAGCGAGCATCTCGTCTGTCATGTCGAGGCCATAGGCCTTGCCGGTGGGTCCAACGCGCCGCGCGGAGAGAAGCACGTCGATTCCGCCGCCCGAGCCCAGGTCAAGGACCGTCTCGCCTTTCTTGAGCTCGGCAAGCGCAGTTGGGTTGCCGCATCCAAGCGAAGCGAGCAGAGCTTCGGCCGGAATGCCGGCCGTTTCGGCTTCGTCGTACAAATTGGCCGTAATGGGATCCCACGCTTCGGTTGTCGAGCCGCAGCAAGCGCTAGATCCGCAACACGAGGCGTCGGTGCTTCCTTCGCTGGCTCGGAGTGCCGCTTGCCCGTACTTCTCCTTTACGCTGGTCTTGAGGTCCTGCACTTCGGTGACACTCATTTGCTCCTCCATCTAATCAAAAACTGTTGATGTATTGAAGAAAAAAAATCAGCGGCAACAATCGTCGTTAATGACTGCCAGCCTGCGGTGACCTTTGAGAGACTTGATGAAACCCGACGCTTCGTCGAGGGCCCCTTTGCTGAGTGAGTAGTGAACCCACCGACCGTCACGCCGATCGACGACGATTCCCGCGTCCTTGAGGACCTTGAGGTGAAACGACAAGCGGGATTGCGCGGCGTCGAGGGCACTCATGAGCTCACAGACGCACCGCTCTCCGTCGCGGAGCATTCCGACGATCTCGAGACGCGTTTCATCCGAAAGAGCGTGGAAAAGCTGCGAAGCCGATCGAAGTTGCAATGAGCGGGGTTCGGTAGCGACAGAGGTTGCCATGGCCCTAAGATATCAACAAATCTTGATACGTCAAGCCCGTCGTAGATGCCGCTTACGCGTGACCGACCTCCTGGCGCCACGCAAATGTCTTTTTCACTTCCAGTTGCGCCTTGCTGGGCGTTCGAGCTCAGAAATCCTTGAAGTAGTCGAACGGCTGATGACAGCTGTTGCAGTAGTGGATCGCCTTGCAGGCAGTCGATCCGAACTCGCTCCTCTCCTCCGTGTTCGCGGATCCACAGTACGGGCAATCGATGGTTTTCCGCGTACGGCGGAGCGTCACCAGATCCGCTGTCCCCGACGTCTCGACGCCGGTTGGCGGAGCGATGCCGAATTCGCGCAGCTTCGTCTTCGTGCTTTCGGCAAGCCAGTCAGTAGTCCACGGAGGCGAAAAGACGTACCGCACCTTGACGGTCCTGAATCCGTCGCCCTCGAGCGCCTGTACAATATCCTGCTCGATCACCTGCATCGCCGGGCATCCCGAGTATGTCGGAGTCACGTCCACCTGGACCGAATCGCCGTCGACAACGATGTCGCGAACAATTCCGAGCTCAACGATGTTGACGACCGGCAGCTCCGGATCCTTGATGGAGCTGAGCAGGTCGAGTAGCGACTCGCGCGCAGCTGCCGCCTTCGGCGTGGTACCGGTCACCACGAAGCTCCCGGGTGGGACCGTGCGACAATCTGCATCTCCGACAACATGTGGCCGAGGTACTCGGTGTGGCGGCCGCTCCGTCCTCCGGCAAGCATGAAAGTGTCGGACGGAATCGAAAGAGTCGCTAGCTGGATAACGTCAGATACCATTGCGCGCCATTTCTGCTCGAGCGATTCAAGATCAGGTACCACGCCTGCTTCGGCCAGCCGGTTGTCAACGTCGTCGGGCTCGAACATCTCGCCCGTAAATCGCCATAGTTCGTCCAGAGCTTTTTGCGCGCGGTTATGGCTCTCCTCGGTCCCGTCGCCCAGTCGTTGCAGCCATTCGCTGCTGTGCCTGACATGATAGCGGACCTCCTTGTATCCCTTCGACGCGATACCCGCGAGATCGGCGTTGGCGCTCTTCTGCAAGAACTCGAGCTGGTGCAAGCTGTACACATCGAACAGGAATTGGCGCGCGATCGTGAACGCGAAATCTCCCTTCGGCAGCTCGACGATCTGGAGATTCCTGAACTCGACTGCCTCTCGAAAGTATGCGAGCGCGTCGGCGTCTCGGCCTTTTCCTTCCATCTCGCCGCCAAGGCCGAGGTAAAGTGTCGCCTGTCCGATCAGGTCGAGCGAAATGTTGGCGAGCGCGATGTCCTCTTCTAGGATTGGCCCGTGCCCGCACCACTCGGAAAGACGGTGGCCGAGTACGAGGCGGTCGTCGCCTAATCGCAGGAGATATTCGAATAGGTCGTTCTCGGCCACTTCGGACGCGGGAGTCATGATTTCAGGCAAGACGGGCGCGCCGCCTCTCAAAAGCCCTTGATTCCGCGGGGAATCTTGTAGAACTGCGGGTGCCGATAAACCTTGTCGGCACCTGGCTCGAAAAACGGTCCGGCTTCATCGCTTGGCGACGCGGTGATAGCGACCGAGGGAACCACCCACAGGCTTACGATCGAGCCGCGGCGCGCATAAACGTCCCGAGCGTTCTGCAACGCCAGTTCAGCGTCCGGAGCATGGAGACTGCCCACGTGCTCGTGTGGTGCGCCCTCACCTTCCTGCGCGAAGATCTCCCACAGAGGCCACTGTGTTTCCCCGTTGCTGGCGTCCGGCATTCGTCGCCCGGCTACGCTGCGCTCGACGTCTGCGCGCGCTGATGCTTTGCCGCGTACGAGTCTGCAGCGTCGCGGACCCAGGCACCCTTCTCATGCGCGTCGCGACGAGCCTGAAGTCGCTCACGGTTGCACGGACCATTGCCTTTCACCACCGCCCAGAATTCGTCCCAGTCGATTGGACCGAAATCCCAGTGCTGTGTGTCTTCGTTGTACTTGAGAGCCGGGTCGGGAAGAGTGAGCCCAACAGCCTGCGCCTGCGGAACCGTGAGGTCGACGAAGCGCTGACGCAGCTCGTCGTTCGTCTTTCGCTTCACCCTCCACCTGATCAGCTCGGCTGTGTTGGGCGAATCGGCATCGCTCGGTCCGAACATCATGAGCGACGGCCACCACCAGCGGTTGACTGCGTCCTGCGCCATTGCATTCTGCGCGGGCGTACCGCTGGCCAGCGTCGCGATGATCTCGTATCCCTGCTTCTTGTGGAAGTTTTCTTCCTTGCAGATTCGGATCATCGCCCGCGCGTACGGCCCGTATGAAGCCTTGGCGAGCACGGTCTGATTGACGATCGCCGCACCGTCGACGAACCAGCCGATAGTGCCCATGTCGGCCCAGCTCAGCGTCGGATAATTGAAGATGCTGGAGTACTTCGCCTTACCGGTCAGAAGCTGGTCGACAAGCTCGGCTCGATCGACTCCCAGGGTTTCCGTGCCGCAATAGATGTAAAGTCCGTGGCCGGCCTCGTCCTGGACCTTGGCAATCAGCGACATTTTACGCTTGAGCGACGGAGCTCTGGTGATCCAGTTCCCTTCGGGGAGCATTCCGACGATCTCCGAATGCGCGTGCTGAGACATCATCCGGATGAGCTGGTGCCGATAGCGCTCGGGCATCCAGTCCTTCGGCTCGATTGTCTCTCCAGCGGCGATTCGTGCTTCGAACCGCTCGTTCAGCGCTGTTTCGTCAGGGTTTGGCTGTGCGTCGTGCGGCATCGGTTTCCCCGTTGCGGAACTGTTCCTGCATCTGTTCTAAACGTATCGGGAGGCTTCGGCAAACGTTAGCCGCTCCCTCCTGTGCACAATGAGGTGTGTTGCAATACCGAGTCCTGCGGGGACGTGTTCCTGTCCAGTTCGCTGCAGGCAGTACCCTTCACTTGCCACCACACGTGAACGCCAACGACGGTGCAGGACAATCAGTTAGCACAGACGATCCGGAGCGGCTGGTGGAAGCGGGGGCCGTGATCTCCGAAACGGTCAACGGGGTGACGACGATCACCTTCTCGCATCCCAAGAGCAACTCGCTGCCCCGGCACCTCCTGTCCGACCTCGCCGACACGATCACGGCCGCCGGAACCGATCCGGCCACGACTGTGATCGTCCTTCGGAGCGAAGGAACGGGCGCATTTTGCGCCGGCGCCTCGTTCGCCGAGCTTCAGGGAATACGCGACGCGGAGGGTGGCAAGCGCTTCTTCATGGGATTTGCCACGCTGATCATCGCCATGCTGCGGTGCCCGAAGCTCATCGTCACGCGTGTTCACGGCAAAGCGGTTGGCGGTGGGGTCGGAATCGTCGGCGCATCCGACTACGCGCTTGCCACAGACAGCGCGGCAATTCGATTGAGCGAGCTGGCAATCGGTCTGGGGCCTTTCATCGTCGGCCCTGCAATCGAAAGAAAGATCGGGATGGGCGCGTTCAGCGCGATGGCAATCGACGCCGATTGGCGTGACGCCCGATGGGCAGAGCAGCACGGACTTTACGCCGAGGTTCATCCCGACATACCGTCACTCGATGCTTCGCTGGCGAAGCGGGTGGCGACTCTGACGGCGAGCAACCCCGAGGCGATGGCTCAGCTCAAATCGGTTTTCTGGCGCGGCACGGAAGACTGGCCGGCGCTTCTGGAATTGCGCGCCGAGATGAGCGGGACTCTCGTATTATCGGAGTACACAAGGAAGGCCATCGGTCGCGCATAACCTCCGTGGGGCGAAGGTGAAGAGGAAGCGTGCTCGCTTTCCCCTTTCCCCATCAGCCTGGGAGGAAGCCGCCCGCGCGGCTCAGGTCGTCCCGAGAGTCGGAAGGAATCTCGGCGGCTTGCGGTGACGTGTTGCCTGCTCAAACGCGTACGCGATGCGAATTAGTGTCTGCTCGCTCCACGCTCTTCCCATTATCGACATTCCAACAGGTAGTCCGTACGCGAAGCCTGCCGGAACGTTGATGTTCGGATAGCCCGCAACAGCTGCAGGTGTCGAGCTCGCTCCGCTGAAGTGATCGCCATTGACCAGGTCCGTAGGCCAGGCGGGGGTTCCGGTGGGCGCGACTATCGCATCGAGCCGGTGCTTACTCATCACGGCATCGAGCCCGAGGCGGCGTGAGCTGCGGAGATTCTTCGCCAGTGCATTGCGGTACTTTTTCTCGGTCAGCGGACCCTTCTTCTCTGCCATCAGGAAGATTTCCTGACCGAAGTACGGCATCTCACGGTCGCGATTACGCTCGTTGAAGTCGATGAGATCCTTCATTGTCCGCGCGCGAACGTTGGGCGCGAGACCCGCGAGATACTTGTTGAGATCGGTCTTGAATTCATAGAGCAGGACCTCGAACTCACTGTCGTCGTAGGTACCGGCCAGCGGGATGTCTGCCGGATCGATGATTACCGCCCCTCGGCTCTTCATGACCGCGATTGCCTCGTTCACGACCCGATCCGCCGCCTCGCTGTATCCGAAGAACTTCTTTCGAGCAACACCAATTCGTGCGCCTCGCAATCCATTCACGTCGAGTGACCGCGTGTAATCGATCCTAGTGTGCCCGCGGCTGGCGAGCGTTGCCGAATCTGTTGGATCCACTCCCGCCATAACCGTCAGCAGCAGCGCCGCATCCGCGACGGTGCGGGTCATCGGCCCCGCCGTGTCCTGACTGTGCGCGATTGGAATGATTCCAGATCTGCTCAGCAGCCCAAGGGTCGGTTTTATTCCGACAATTCCATTAATGGCCGCCGGGCAGACGATGGAGCCGTCCGTTTCGCTCCCGACTGCACCGGCTGCGTAGTTCGCCGAGATTGCGCCGCCGGAGCCCGACGAGGAACCGCAGGGGTTCCGGTCGAGCACGTATGGATTTTTCCCCTGTCCGCCGCGTCCGCTCCAGCCGCTCGAGGAATGCGTTGAGCGGAAGTTGGCCCACTCACTGAGATTGGTCTTGCCGAGGAGAATGGCGCCGGCCTCGCGGAGCTGGCGTGCGATAAACGCGTCGCGCTGAGCGATCGATCCCTCTAGGGCGAGTGACCCGGCGGTAGTAGTCATGCGGTCGCCCGTGTCGATGTTGTCCTTGAGCAGGATTGGAATTCCGTGCAGCGGACCTCGGATCTTTCGTGCGGCCCGCTCACGGTCGAGCGACTCGGCGATCGAAAGCGCGTCGGGGTTGATGTCGAGCATGTGGTGAAGCGACGGCCCGCGATGGTCGAGCGACTCGATCCGCTCCAGGTATTGCTGCGTGATGGAGCGTGCGGTGCGCTTTCCCGTCGCCATGTCGCGCTGCAGGTCGAGGATTGTCGTCTCCTCGAGGTCGAAGTCCGCCGCCTCTGCGTCGCGTGGTTCCGCGTGCGACGAATTGCGATTCATGCCGGACGACCCTCCGCCGACAAGTGCAGCACCCCCGAGCGCGCTGTGGCGCACGAAATCGC
>JBDSVO010000048.1:0-3368 GCA_039927215.1 Gemmatimonadaceae bacterium | reverse complement strand
CGAAGTGTGATGGCAGAAACAGAAGAAAAGAACGAGAGAAAATCGATTGCGCGGAACAGACGCGCGAGACACGACTATCAGATCCTTGATACCTGGGAGGCTGGAATCGTGTTGACCGGCAGTGAGGTCAAATCGCTCCGCAATGGAAAGGCGAACATCTCGGACGCTTACGGCATTGTGAAGGACGGGGAAGTACAGCTCCTCAACCTGCACATTTCTCCATACGAGCAGGCGAGCTACTTCAATCACGAGCCCACTCGCACGCGGAAGCTCCTCCTGCACAAGCGCGAGATCAGGAAGATGATCGGAGCAGTCGAGCGTCAGGGGCTGACTCTCGTCGCGCTCGAGCTCTACTTCAAGCGCGGCAAGGCAAAGGTTGCTCTCGGACTCGGCCGCGGAAAAAAGCTTTACGACAAACGGGCCGACGAGAAGCGGCGTGACGATGAGCGGGACATGCAGCGGGCGGTGCGGACCAGATGATCGTGCTGCTGCTGTTCCTGCAGACGGCGATCTTAACGCAGCCGAATCTCGTCGTTCGAAAGGGAGAAGCTGTAAAGGTTGTCCCGGTTATCGGGACGACTCAAGGCGCTTACATACGAGCCGACCTTCTCGCGGCAGCGCTTGGCGGCTCCGTCGCGAATGCGCCTAACGCGCACTATCGCGTGACACTCGGCGAGACGAGGATCGAGCTCGTCGAAGGCGTGCCGTTCGCCCGAGCCGGCGCCGTGATGGTGCCGATGATGCTTCCCGCTCTTCGCAGCGGCGCGACATTCCTGCTCCCGTATCAATTCGTGTCGGCGCTGATTCCGGGCTATGCGAGCGGCTTCTTTTATGACAATAGCTCACGCGAGCTGAGAATTTTTACGACTGTAACGCGGAATTATCCTCCTCCTCCGCCCGCAGCCGAGCCCATTCTTTCTCCGACACCTGGTACGGAAGGCAGCGAAGCACGACCCTCATCTCGGCCGCGTGGATTGAAGCGCGGAGGCCAGCGATATCTAGTTGTTGTCGACGCCGGTCACGGGGGGATCGATCCGGGCATGAGCGGCCCTATTGGCGGCGGCCCGAGGCTGGTTGAAAAGGAAATTACGCTCGCCGTCGCACGCATCGTCGCGCAGGAGCTAAGGGGCAGCGGGGTGGATGTGCTGATGACGCGCACTTCGGACACGCTGATCGCGTTGTCGGATCGCGGACGCATCGCGAATCGCAACAAGGGAGACGTGTTTGTGTCCATCCATGTCAACGCGACCGGCGGGCGGGGCTCATCGGCGGCGCGGGAGCGCGGCTACGAGACATATTTTCTCGCCGAAGCAAAGAGTGAGGATGCGCTCCGGGTTGAGAAGATGGAAAACGAAGCGGTTCGTTTCGAGACCGGAGCATATGCGCCGAAGGGCGATCCGCTCAGCTTCATCATCAACGACATGGCGCAGAACGAGCACTTACGCGAATCCAACGATCTCGCGGAAACGATTCAACAGGGCATGGGAACGTTTCATCCCGGGCCGAGTCGCGGAGTGCAGCAGGCGAACTTTGCGGTGCTGCGGGGATCGTACATGCCTGCGGTTCTGGTTGAGATCGGATTCGGAACGAACCCGGACGAGGCAGGCTACCTGCGCGATTACAGCAGCCAGCGAGTGATCGCGGCAAGCATCGCGCGGTCGGTGCTCGACTATCTGAGTCATTACGAAGCGCGAGTGGGAGGGGGAACCAATTGAGCTCGGCGGGCTCTCCGCTCGCCGTTTCCTTCGCGTCATTGGAGTTTCAGAATCCGTTGCTTCTTGCATCGGGCACCGCCGCCTTCGGTCGTGAGATTGCCGGTGTAATCGATCTCGACTCGCTTGGCGCCATCGTGACGAAAGCTGTGAGCCCTTCTCCCCGACGCGGCGCCGCTGCGCCGAGGGTCGCGGACTTCGAGGGCGGCATGATCAACGCCGTTGGTTTAGCGAATCCCGGCGTCGAGACCGTGCGCGATCAGGAGCTCCCCTGGCTCGCTGCGAAGCTGCACCGCGCAAGGGTGATCGTGAACGTAGTAGGCGACTTCGTCGAGGATTTCGCAGCGGTGGTGTCGGAGCTCGACAGCGTCCCCGGTGTTTCGGCGTTCGAGCTCAACGTGAGCTGTCCAAACGTGAAATCGGGCGGGATGGAATTCGGCAGTGACGATGACACGCTCGCCCAGCTCGTGCGACTTGCGCGTGCGGCGACCAAGCGCCCCCTGACCGTAAAACTGTCGCCGACACTACCTGATATCGCGGACAAGGCACGAGTCGCTGCAGACGCGGGCGCTGATGCGCTGACGCTGGTCAACACGATTCCCGGTCTCGTGATAGACGTTGAGACACGCCGGCCGGCTCTCGGCTATGGCACCGGAGGCGTCAGCGGACCCGGACTCCTTCCTGTGGGCGTGTTGGCCGTGTGGAAAGTGAGAAGCGCGGTGAGCGTTCCACTCATTGGTGTCGGCGGAGTGAGCCACGGAACCGATGTCGTGCAGTACATGCTTGCAGGAGCGACGCTGGTCGGAATGGGCACCGCGGCAATGAAGGATCCACGTGCTCCAACCCGGGTTCTCAAGGAGCTCAATTCGTGGTGTCGGTCTCATAGCGTGACCTCCGTGTCGGACATCATCGGCAGGCTCGAATGGCCCGCATAGGCGCGTCCGTGTCGGACACTCCGCCGGCACGATCCTCAGTTATTCCGATCGTTGCGCTTGATTATCCGGATTTCGCGAGCGCCCTGCGCCTGGTGGCTCTGCTCGGGGAGAGCTGCAGGTTCTACAAGGTCGGCAGTGAGCTGTTCACGGCTGCCGGCCCTGATGTGGTCGTGCGGCTCCGTGAGGAGGGCTGCGACGTCTTTCTCGATCTCAAGCTGCACGACATCCCGAATACAGTCGCGGGCGCGATGCGACGCATTCGCGACATGGGCGTCAGAATCACAACTGTCCATGCATCGGGCGGACGCGCCATGATCGAGGCGGCAGTCGAAGCAGCCGGAGCGGAATGCGGAGTTTTCGCGGTCACGATTCTGACGTCACTCGACGAATCATCTTTCGGTGAGGTCGTGGGGGGGGGACGTGCGGACGTCACGACGTGGGTCCTGAGACTTGCGGTGCTTGCAAGCGCGGGTGGCGCGCGCGGAATTGTCTGCAGCGGCGATGAGGCACGTCTGGTTCGAGAGCGGTTCGGGCCGAATCTCGAGCTGCTCGTCCCCGGTGTCAGATTGCCCAGTGAGTCATCCGCCGATCAGGCGCGCATCGTTACACCCGAAGGCGCTGTGGCGGCGGGCGCAAATTATCTCGTTCTCGGCAGAACGATTACCGCTGCTGCAAATCCCGCGGCGGCCATGCAGTCGGTTCTCGATCGGCTTTCACCTGG
>JBDSVO010000047.1:0-4994 GCA_039927215.1 Gemmatimonadaceae bacterium | reverse complement strand
AGCGCATCGGCTCGTCGGGGTCATTGCCGTAGAAAGTGTTCCGCTCCACCAGGTTCTGTGAGGAGTTGAACAAGGTGACACCCATCATGTCGGTCCTGGTCACCACGTTCTGCTCGATTCGGTTCCTGTGTGCGTTCACCAGGAGGAATCCCTCGCCGATGCCCGACATCGGGCCCACGCCGAAGTCCCTCACCGTAAAGCCGCGGATTATCACGCCGGCGACATCGCGGAGGAAGAAGCCCGCTCGCTCGGGGCAAAGCGGTTCAAACGCAAACTTGCAGGTCGCCGCTGTCTGCTGCGCGTGATTCCCCTGCAGGATCACCTGTCCCTCACCGCCATCAGCGATGATCTGCAGGTTGTTCCTTGCTGCACCAGTAATCACCACCGTACCGAGGTAGGTGCCCGGCCGCACCAAAATCCGGTCACCGACGCTCGCGGCCATGACCGCCGCCTGAATCGTGTTGTACTTCTCGGGTACCCGCAGGACCAGGTTCGGGGCCGGCAGGTCGGCATAGCGCTCGATGCGTGAGTGGCTGCATCCCAGCGCGGCTGCAAGAAGAAGTAGAAGAGGAAATTTGTATGTCATGGCTGGGCTCCATCCGCTCGCGCCGGCTGTCCTACGTTGCAATAGGTGTCGTGCACCAGCAGAGCGTATGCGTCGTCGTCGCCTTTCGCTAGGAACGTCCCGTAATTCTTTAGATCATCTTCGTCCATGGCCGTCGGGCGTTGTGACCAGTGTCGGAAATGGAGCGCGGCGTGATAACGATCGCCAAATGCCTTCTTGAGTGCCGTGAAGGTCGGCTCGCCAGTGCAGTGGCCAGGTGCCACGAAGGCCACATTGAAGGTATCGCGCAGAGTCGCGACTACTTTCTCGATCTCTGGTCGTTGGATACCACCAGATGGAAACCGCCGGCGATGAAGTGGATTCGTGGGTTGATCGCGGCGGCGGCTACGACGATCTTGTCGATGCCCGGATTGCGAGCAGCCCACCACGATCACTATGCCGTCGGGCGCGTTGATCGCGAGCGACAGCTTCGCGCAACTCCAGAATCGATAGGCTGACTGTTACGCGTCGAGGATGGGCTCGCGCGCCGGTTCGTCCTCGAGCGGCCCAAAAAAGTGCTCGCCCGACTCGCGCAGCGTCGCGACTGCATTGTCTCGCAGGTCCATGCGTGCGTGGTTTCGTTGAGTTAGCCGCAGCAGAAGCCCAACGGCGAGGCCGAGCGCGAAAGCACCGAGCGTCACTAGTCCCCTCCGGTTCGCAACCTGCACTTATGCCTCCTGTGGATGAGTCGTCGTCGAGCCTCCGCCGACAGGCTTGCATCAAATCGGCCACAGCTTTTGCGCGGGGAAACACATGGACCGCCCACTTCGGCGGATTTTCGGTAGCGACCCGAGTTCAGGTTACGTCGGCTCTTGGCTCGCCTCCCTCAGGCGCGCGATAGTGGACCATCGCCTTTCTCAGCTGTTCCGACTAAACGCAGTGGAATTGCCACCCGTAACCCGATAACAGAAGAGCCCGAAACGGCCCCCGCCTCAATGAGCTAGTGCTTCGTGTAGAGATGTTGCGCTGCGTCGAGCGCAAGCTCCTCATCCAGATGCGGATCGCGGGCCTCGTAGCTGCATCGCGCGAGCACGTGCTCGACGATGAAGCGGGGGTGAAAGCGAGACATTGTCAGCCCCTCTCCTTCGTAGAGGCGCTTCATCACGGTTCGGATTACGGGCTCATCGTACGGCATTTCGTTCGCTTGGAGGACGCGACGGAAAATTTCGATGTACTCCTCGGGCGTCGGCGGACCGATATGGAAGTTGTACGGGATTCGCCGCATCATCGCCGCGTCCATGATCTTGCTCGGCGTGAGATTCGTCGAGAAGATCACCAAACCGTCGAACGCAACGGCGAACTTCTTTCCCGTGTGAAGCGTCAGGAAGTCGACGCGGCTTTCAAGGGGAAGGACCCACCGGTTGAGAACCTGCTCCGGCCGCGCGATCTGCCGGCCGAAATCGTCAATGACAAACACGCCGCCGGTCATTTTTGTGTGCAGCGGAGCTTCATAATAAAGGCCGACGGGATCGAACTTCAGGTCGAGCATGTCCATCGTCAGCTCACCGCCGGTAACTACAATCGGACGAGAGCACCTTACCCACCGCCGATCTTCCGACGAGACGTGTGTCTTGACGAAAGCCGACCTGGGCTCGTCAATTGGCTTCCCGTTGATGTGTTTCTCGTGATGAAGAGCCGGGTCGAAGATCTTGATGATCTCACGCTCGACTTCGATTGCATAAGGCACCCACACCGATTGCCTGAAGCTGCGGGCGATGGCTGTCGCGATAGACGTCTTGCCATCTCCCGGCGGGCCGTATAACAACATTCCGCGTCCGGCGTTGATGGCGGGGCCGAGGCGGTGGATGAGCTCCTTCGCGATTACAAGCCCTGACAGGGTTTCCGCGATCGCTTCCTCATCCACACGGTCGTTCGTGATGCGCTGACGCTCGACTTGCGCCTGCCAGGCCGCGAGGGGAACCGGCGCCGGGCCGGTGTACACCGTTTGCTTCAGCCCTTCCTGCACCCACTCGCGCCCGACGGCGGAAATGCCGTAACGGAGGTCGAGTTGTCTTCCCGACGCGTCCGCTCCGAGTGGCTCGAGCAAAGCGCGCGCACGCAGGCGCTCCATGACGTCACGCACGATCGCGACGGAGAGACGCACGATATCGGCGACTTCCGATGGCGTCTTCAATCCATGGGCGTACATCACCCTCAGCACCAGGCCCTGGAGAAACATCTCGTCGAGCCCCGTCTCGGCCATGGTCGCAATCTTTGGCGGACCGGTCTCGAGAAACGCCTCGAGCCGCTCGCGTGCGATGCGTCCGAGCCCGACGAGATTATCGCCTAGCGTTCCCCCCAGCTTGCGCTGGCGAGCGAGTGCCATCGAGACGTCTTCTTCAGTAATCAGCTTCGCGGCTACAAGCGTTTCGCCGAGAGGCATGCGAGGCGACCCTCCGTTTCACAGCAACTTAAGATAGATGGAAAAGAGCCGAAGCGCCCGGGCCTAACCAGAACCCGCGGATCTCCGAACCCTTCCCACCGAATGGCGATACGTCGATCCTGAGCGACTGTCCAGCATTCCTTCACGCAACTGAAACGGCGAGACATGAAGAACACCCTTCGATGGCCCGCCGGTTTGTCGGCGCTGCTTCTGCTGCACATTGCGCACCCACTCGGTTTGGGTGACCAGGCAGGGGCCTCAATCGGTCCACAGGAATCGAGGGCCCGCACCCCACTTGCGAAAGATATATCGCCAGTTATAACTTCTCGGCCGAAAGATATATCGCCAGTACTATCGGATAGCACTTAGTGGCTTCCAGGCTGGTCAAACCAAATTGGCGGGATGAGTCAATGCGACACGGTCACTGCGGGACAGGTTATGGCTGGGCGTTCTCCGTTCGACCCGAGAACTTCGGGTTCGACCCGGGCGCGTTCTGGGCAGGCCGGGGCAAGTCGAGGGGCGGGCCATTCGGTGGTGCCCGCATGTTCGATCAGGGTCATCTCAAGTTCGTGATTCTGCGACTTCTCGACGAGAAACCGCGTCACGGCTACGAGATCATCAAGGAAATCGAGGAGCGCTTTGGCGGGATGTACTCGCCGAGCCCCGGGACTGTCTATCCGACGCTGACGCTTCTCGAGGACCTCGGCTATGCGCGGGCGAGACCCGAAGAGGGCGGCAAGAAGATTTACGAGATTACCGAGGAAGGACGGGCGCATCTCTCGGAAAACCAGCCATTGATCGACGACATTTTCTCGCGAATCGCGGAGTTCGCGCAGAATATTTTTGGCGAGCCGATGATGGACGTTCACCGCGCGATGAAGAACGTCGGACGCGCCGTCTATGCGTCGAAGAGCTCAGCCCGAACGGCTGATCAGGTGAGGAAGATCAAGGAGATACTCGACCGCGCTGCGGGAGAGATCGACGCATTGTGACGAGCTGATTTCAAAGGGCTGCGCTCGCCCGGTCATGCGGGGGGCGCGGCGCTCAGCCGGTATGGCCCGGCTGAGTAGTGCGCCTGACAGCCGACACCGTCTGAACTACGAAAGGAGACGGCTCGCTTCCCGTCGATGGCGCGATTACCGGCGCAACGGAAGCGCTCTCGGCGAGGGCGCGTGCGTCCTTTCGCGCGCGGGACTCGACCAGCTGGGTCATGAACCGCTCGCGCTCCCTCACCGCCGCGAATTCAGCTACCAGCCCGCTGGTTGCGTCCTCGATTCTCGCGATTCGCTCTTCCATCCCGGCGAGTCTTTCGCCGGCCGAGCGATTGGCTTCGCCGCGACCCAGCCATGCGATCAACAGAGCTTTCAGGACACTGCCCGTTGCGATAACAAAAACCGCCAGGGCCAGAACGAGCGGAGGGTTGAGTCGCATAATCTCCCAACGGAAAATGGGGGCTACTTTGTTTCAGGCGACGCCGCGAATAGTTCTTGCGGCTGCCAGAGACCTCTATTTTCGACAAGGAGTCCGGATGGCAAAACAGATAACGGGTGGGAAGCTGTACCTGATAGGTGGGCACCAGCTGACGCTCGCGGGCCCGGCCACTGAGGAGTTCAAGCAAGTCCTCCAGGCCCGGACCGATGAGGTCAACACGGTCGCGATCGTTCCCGGAAACGAGCTGATGGTGCACTGGAGCCAGATCGCCGCGCTCCAGATCTTTTCAGCGGGGAAATGACATCGAGACCTGGGCTGGGGAGCGAACCATGCACGGGACACCTTCACGCGGACTACGGGATCGCGTGATAGCGCGCAAATTCGCGTTGCCGCTGCTCGTTGCGCTGCTATTCTCGACCGCCTGCACGCGCGATTCAGCGGGAGGTCGGGACAGCGCGTTCGTGGTCGCCATCAGCACCGATCCGGGCCAGCTCAACACGGCAATCACCACCAACGGCAGCGTCCACAATGCCGGTGGCTTTCTGTACAATGGCCTCGTCGCCCTCGACGACGGTC
>JBDSVO010000046.1:0-3770 GCA_039927215.1 Gemmatimonadaceae bacterium | reverse complement strand
AGCGCACGACGCGCCGGATTGTCCGGCAGGGTGTTCAGCCAGTGGACATGGGGCGGCTACCTGCTCCTCGCGTGGCCGGGAACTCCGCTGCACGTTGATCCGCTCAAGTTCTCGGATACGACGATAGCGACGTTCACGCGCATCGATGAAGTACAGCCAGAATGGAAGGCGGAGCTCGACCGCTGGAATGTTCAGACAGTGATGGTGAAGAGCAAAGGCGCGCTGGCGAAAGCGCTCGCGAAAGAGCCGGCGTGGCGTCTGTGGTATCAGGACACGACGGCAACAGTGTTTCGCAGATCCGACGCTCCTGGCACGGGGCCACCCGTTATTCTTCCTCTACGGCCAACGTCGAAGATCCCAGCCGCAAACATCGATGCAGCCGATGACGCGCACAGAGACTGATTCCTCGAGCTTCAGTACCGACGAGCTCCGGCGATACAGGAGGCAGCTCGCGCTCCCGGCCTTCGGCATCGAGGGACAACGCCGCCTCAAGTCTGCGAGTGTTTTAATCGTCGGCGCGGGTGGTCTCGGATCTCCCGCGGCGCTTTATCTGGCCGCCGCCGGTGTCGGTCGACTTGGAATTGTCGAATTCGACAGGGTTGAAGAGTCGAATCTCCACCGCCAGCTGCTCTACACTTCATCGGATACGGGACGATCGAAGATCGAGGCTGCACGCGAGCGTATAAACGGAGTTAATCCCGGCGTTGTCATTGAAGGGTTCGAGGATCGCCTGACTTCGGCCAACGCGCTCTCGATTCTGAAACGGTTCGACATCGTCCTCGACGGCTCCGACAACTTTCCGACGCGCTACCTGGTGAATGATGCGGCGGTGATGTCTGGTATTCCCTGCGTGTATGGGAGCGTGCACCGTTTCGAGGGACAACTGTCTGTCTTCGCCGCTCCGGACGGTCCCTGTTATCGCTGTCTGTTCAGAGAGCCGCCTCCTCCCGGCGTGGTCCCCAACTGCGCCGACGCGGGCGTGCTCGGAGTGCTTCCAGGGGTCATCGGTACTTTGCAGGCAACCGAGGCTATCAAGCTCATCGCCGGCATCGGTGAGCCGCTCGTGGGAAGGCTACTCCTGTTTGACGCACTCGCGACGACCTTCCGTACTATTGAGCTTCGACGCGATCCCGAGTGTCCGAGCTGTGGCGCCTCTGCGCCCGGCGGTCTTATCGATTACGACCTAGCGTGCGAGTCAGACGGCGTTCGTTCCATCGCTCCGCTCGAGCTGGCGGCGCGGCTCGATCGCGGTGACGATATCGACGTTGTCGACGTTCGCGAGCCGTATGAATGGGAAATTGCGCGACTCGACGGCGCACGACTCGTTCCGCTCGGACAACTCGAGCTCGAGATGGAATCCTTTGACCCCATGCGGGACACGGTCGTCTACTGCAAGACCGGAAGGCGAAGCGCGCAGGCGGCTGAAAAACTCGCGGACGCCGGTATCCGGAACGTTTTCAATCTCGATGGTGGCGTCGTGCGCTGGCGGGACGAAGTCGATCCGACCTTTCCGCAGTACTGAAGAAACGCGATGGATTCGTATCCGGTACAGAATCCACTCAGCAGGTTCAAACGACTCTACGCACATGCGGAAGCCGTAGACCGTTCCGTGCTTCCCGAGCCGAACGCAATGTCGCTCGCAACAGTCGGTATGAGCGGCGCGCCTTCGGTGCGAATTGTTCTGATGAAGGCTGTAGACGAAGATGGCTTTGTGTTCTACACAAATCTCGAAGGCCGAAAAGGTCGTGACCTGCGGACGCGCGAAGTCGCCGCAATCTGCTTTCACTGGCCTACCCTCGGCGTGCAGGTTCGCGCCGAAGGACAAACGAGTCAGATCAACGACGCCGAGGCAGACGAATACTTCGCGACCCGGCCGCGCGACAGCCAGATTGGTGCATGGGCATCGATTCAGAGTCAGCCAATTGAAAAAGCAGACGATCTAGCGGAACGCGTGGCCCGATACGAAAAAGAATTCGAGGGCCACGCGGTACCTCGCCCTCCGTTCTGGTCCGGCTTCCGTTTGAAGCCGGACCACATCGAATTCTGGAAAAGCAAGCCTGGCCGGCTACACGAGCGGCACCTGTATTCGCGTACGGACGACCGCTGGGTAATGCAAACGCTTTACCCGTGACTTCCCCAAAAGCAAGACGATGACGCACTCGGCGCCGTCCCCCATACAACTCGACAGCAGAATCGACATTCCGAAATGGCAGCGGCTTGTTTTCGCGACAGTCATCGGCCTGTTCGGCATGTCGCTGACGCTCCGGGCGATGACGAAAGGGGGCGGTGTCGGCCAGACCGATCTCGGACAGGTCTGGTTCGCGGCCTCTGCCATTCTTCATCGTGCCGATCCCTACCAGCTGGTGGGACCGACGGGATTCTACCACCACGAATTCACGCTCTTCTATCCATTGACCGCGGCGGTGGCCATCCTGCCGCTCGGCCTGCTCGACGAGGCCGTGGCGTCCGCCGTCTTCGCGTTTATTGCGTCAGCCGCGCTTGCGTATGCCGTCACGAAAAAAGGATGGGATCGGTTGCCGATCTTTGTGTCCCTGCCTTTTTTGATTGCCGCTCAGCAAGCACAGTTTTCGCCATTGATTGCCGCGGGATTCTACCTCCCGGCGCTGGCATGGACCTGGGCAGCGAAGCCAACAATTGGCCTGGTGCTGCTCGC
The DNA here is from genome assembly GCA_039927215.1 of Gemmatimonadaceae bacterium. Lineage (GTDB taxonomy): Bacteria > Gemmatimonadota > Gemmatimonadetes > Gemmatimonadales > Gemmatimonadaceae > UBA4720. Next base: position 1,096 of record JBDSVO010000046.1, on the reverse strand, counting down.
GAGTACGGGCTCCGTTCGGACTTTTATTATCGCGATAGTTGGCGGCGCGATTCTTTTTCTGATCGGCTTGGCATTCGTGCCGCAATGGCCGGCGGAGTGGCTTCGCAATGTCCGTCCGCAAACACACATGATCGCGCCGATTGTTCGTCCCGGAGGATTCCTCGCTCTGGCGGCGCTGTTGCGCTGGCGACGGCCCGAAGCGCGGCTCGTGGCCGCGATGGCACTGGTTCCTCAGACCACGGGCTGGTGGGACTTGGTGCTGCTCCTCCTTGTTGCTTCCACGTTTCGCGAAAGTCTTGTCCTCGCTGTCGCAACGATGGTTCCGCTGGCCTATGAAATGGCGTTCGGCCTCGGCGACGGAACGCTCGACGTTTACCCGCGCTCTTCGCTTATGCTGATGGCGGCGTCCTACATTCCCGCTACGCTGATAGTTCTCCGCCGACCAAATGAGGGACCCCTTCCCGCATGGGTCGAGCTGATTCGGCGGCAACTCGTTCCGAGGCGAACTGCATACGTCGAATAACGCTTCCGTCAACCGGTACCAAATCGCATCAACTTCGCCTAGACTTTTCGCATGACGACGATTCAGAATCCGCCACGAGCTGCCGCGGAGACTGCCGAGCCTTGGACGATCGAGTCGGCTCGCTCCCTTTACAATATCGAAGGCTGGGGCATAGGCTACTTCGACATCAACGAAAAAGGCCACGTCGTAGTGCGCCCGGATTTCAACGACCCTTCGCGTGAGCTCGATCTTTTCGAGCTGGCGAACGATCTCGAAGCGCAGGGCGTCGGGCTTCCTCTCCTCCTTCGTTTTTCCGACATCCTACGGTCACGCATCGATTCGCTGAACGCCCGCTTCGCGCACGCAATTACGGAGTACGAGTACACTGGGGCATACACGACAGTGTACCCGATCAAGGTGAATCAACAGCGTCACGTGGTGGAAGAAATCGTGGAGTTCGGGAAGACGTCGAGCGTTGGACTCGAATGCGGCAGCAAACCCGAGCTGCAGGCCGTGCTGGGGCTGGCAGAGCACACCGACCATCTAATCGTCTGCAATGGGTACAAGGACGAGGAGTTCATGCGTCTCGCTCTG
>JBDSVO010000045.1:0-3279 GCA_039927215.1 Gemmatimonadaceae bacterium | reverse complement strand
TTGAGCGTCGACTCAAGGCTCACATTCGGACGTTGGCCACGCTCCAGCTCAGCGACCAAACGGGTACTGACCTTCGCGCGGCGCGCAAGTTCTTCCCTGCTCATGTTCAACTGCTTTCGTGCGTGCTGCAGAAGTTCGCCGAGTCTATTCGAAAACATCCCGTCTCCAGGCATTTCGCTACAACAAAACTAGGCGATCAATTCGCATGTTGCAACCCCTTTATGTACTAGCCCTTTATGTGCCAGCCCTTTTTTTGGCTTCTTCCTTTGATCTCAACCGGTCGTCGGAACAGGTAAGCGGGTACTTCGATTGTTCACCGGTTTCTGATCGGCGTTTCAACTACAGGTAAGAGGGCGAGGCGATCGGTGCGAGGTCCAGAGAAAACCACATACTCTCAATCCCCGGCCCTCACCGCACAACGCAGGCTCGGTTTCGACGAGTTGCCTGACGCGAGGAACCAGTATTCATCGCTCGCATCTCGTACCCCGTACGGCGAAACATTGCTGGGAGCGTTGAGGGGGAGGCCGCGAGTGTGTGGTTTCTGGCAACCTCGCACCGCTAACCACGGCCCTCTTACCTGTTCTTATGCAGTTATGCCCTCTGTTTGAATCTGTTGCATCCCCCAGTTGCGATCACCCCGGAAAAACCGGGAATTCGGCGTGACAGGAGCTTGAACCTGTCGCATGCTATCGCTCTGGAGGTGAGCGATCACGCCGCGAATGGATCTCCTGGCGCGACTCGTTTCTCCCGGGTGCTTGCGCGAAGGCCCAGGAGCCGCGACGATTTTTCGTAGTAACGCCCGCGTCTCTCGCCGCGCGCGATCAGCAGCCCGGCCCTGACTGCCAGGGCGAGATCGCGGCCGGCCACCTGCTCGGAAATCTCGGCTGTCGGACGATACGTGCCGTTGCGCACCCGGTACCCGACCGCGGCATCAGCAAGCGCGAAAATCAGGCGATCGGGCAGACGATGTTTCCGAATCTCCTCTTCCATCGAATTCCATAGCCGGTCGATGTCGCGTGTTCGGCGCAACAGGTCGGTGGCCTGTTGAAAGTGCGCCGTCAGGCAGAACCGAATCCATGGGCGCGCGTTTCGCTTCGGCTGCCACGTGCCACCGCCGACTCGAGCCAGCACATCGTAGTACGCTCGGGTGTTGTTGCCGAGGTACTCCTCGATGCTGGAGAACTGCGGTGCCAGTGTGCCGCTCCTCGCCAGGATCAGAGACTGAAGACATCGCGCCATTCGTCCGTTTCCATCGGAGAAGGGATGGATCATCGCGAGGTCCAGATGGCCCATCGCCGCGCGCACGACGTCCGGGCGAGCCGGGTCGTTCGCGTTCAGCTCATCCACGAGCTCGGCAGCGAGACCGGGAACGAGCTCCGCGTCTGGCGCCTCATATACGACAGCGTTCTTCTCGTCGTCGCGAACGTAGATCGGTCCAGGTCGCCAGCGGCCCGGATTCTTCGTGAGATCGTAGTCGATCATCATGAAGTGCAGGCTGCGGATGAGGTCAACCGAGAAACGGAAATGCGGGTCATTGGCGAGTTGAATCACGTACGTCATTGCCTGCTGATATCCCTCTACCGCAGCTCTTGCTTCGGCGTTCGCATCGAGCGGTTCCTGGCCTTCGGCAAGGGCAATGGCATCGTCGACGGTGACGTTGTAGCCCTCGATGCTATTCGAGGCGCGAACGGCCCGGGCCAGGGTGCTTCTGCGAAGTACGCCCTGCCATCGTTTTGGGGTGACCTGAACGACGTAGTTGAGACTTTCCTTGAGTTGCCGCACTCGTTCCGCGGCGCGCAGCTCGGAGTCATCGAGGTCGGGACACTTGAAGAGCACGATGGATATCCTGTTTACAACAGTAGTGAATACAGATTATATCAATATTACAGGCTGTTGTCAAATGTATACGGGAGACAACCTCCTTTTTTGGAATCTGCGCACGGCGGAAGGATACTCGTGACTATTGATGGGAGTTATGTTGCCCGCGGGCGAAGAAGAGTACCCGGCAAGGGGTCTTCCCAAGCGCGATCAGGCGCGAGCGGCGCGGATCGTCAAGTAGTGGAATCTGTTCGCCACGGAAGCCGAAGCATATAGGTCCGTATCAGCCGAATCGGACGCACGACGTAATAAAGTGGGTACAGAGAATCTGGGAGACTGATGTAATCCCAGTCCTCGTGTGCCGGTGTAAACAGGCTCGAGAGAGCGAGCCGGCTCTTCTCCGCTGCTCCCTTTCGCATGGCGAACTGGTAGCCCACGCTGCCCAGCATGTGCTCGGATTTCTCGAAGCTTCGGCGGCTGAGCGAATAAGCCAGCCTGTGCGCGCCGGGGTCAGCCTTGGCTTTCTGTTCGACGGCCGCTGAAAGCTCGAGACCGAGGAGCTCTGACGCGAGAAGCAGCGCCACTATGACGATCCTTGCGCAGTTCGCCTTTTCGGCTCGGCTCAGGATCTGTGTCCACCGCTCCTGAGGAGTTTGCCGTGCGAGCTCGGCGTAGCTCGCGACCCACTCGAGACGCTGCCAGGAGTGGGATGATCCGTGGACGGCCAGCATGAGCAGGAGATCCTCTCTCCCGATGCACGGTACCAGGTCGCCGGCGAGATCCACAATTTCTGTTCGCTCCCATAACTCGTCGTGATCCAAGGCGAACGAAAAGATGCTCTTTGCTGTTCTCCAGTGCAGCTCCACTGCTGTTCCATTTTCACTGTTGAAAAGGTCGTGATGGCCCCAGCGCATCAGCGCTTTCTCGCGCGCTGCGGTGAGCAGACCGGCCCTCTTGTAACCATTGGCGATGAGGACAGATGCCGCTGCCGCAAAATCCTTTTCTCGAACCAGTATGTCGAGGTCGCCGCTCTGCCGCAGCGCAATATTGCCGTATGCCTGCATTGCGAGAGCCGGCCCCTTGTACGGCAGCGCGGCGATCTGATTGGCGCCAAGCAGCTTCAAAATCGAGACTAGCTCATCAGCCTGCCGGAGCGTTGCGGCGGCGTTGGCGTCGAACAGCTTACGGAGCTCGGACAGAACGGGCGTCCGGACGGCGTCGCGAAATCCATTGCCGAGGTGGAGGGCAACGAGTGGCGTCAGTCCGTGACGCTGAGACTCGGCGACGAGATATTCGGTGGAGATCGAGTCAATACCGGTATGTGCGATCGTGTCGCGGGCACTCGCGTCCAGATCGCGCCGGGCGCAGGCAATCAGCAACTTCTGCTCCAGTGAAGAAGTCGCGAAATCAGGCATGCCGGGTAGTTTGTGAGATTCGCAGAATCAGTAGACTAGCGCGGCT
>JBDSVO010000044.1:0-9254 GCA_039927215.1 Gemmatimonadaceae bacterium | reverse complement strand
TCGTCGGAAGCGGGCGGAACGTCGAAGTTCACGACATGGCCGAGGGCTTCGACATCGATTCCCCTCGCGGCGATGTCTGTCGCAACGAGCACCGGGAACTTGCCGCTCTTGAAACCCGCGAGCGCCGCTGTGCGCTGAAGCTGCGAGCGGTTTCCATGAATTCTCTCAGCATGGATTCCGTTCTTTACAAGGCTTTCATAGAGCCGGTTGGCGCGGTGCTTGGTGCGCGTGAATACCAGAGCCTGCTTCAAATCGCCGCGCTTCAGCAATGAAAGAAACAGCGCAGCCTTGAGCTCCTGCGGTACGGGATAGACGGCCTGCGTTATTCCGACGGCGGGCGCCGAGGCGCGCTGAATGTTGATTGTCGCCGGGTTCTTCAGCATCTGGCCCGCGAGTCTCGCAATCGGACCGGGGATCGTCGCGCTGAAAAAAAGCGTTTGCCGCTTTGCGGGGATGTGCTTCAGAATCTTCGTGATGTCCGGAAGGAAGCCCATGTCCAGCATCCGATCGGCCTCATCGAGAACCAGATACTCGACAGAATCAAGCCTCGCATACGGCGACCTGAGGTGATCGAGTAGACGGCCCGGCGTAGCGACGAGAACGTCCATGCCGCTGCGGAACGCATGCTCCTGCGGTCCCATTCCGACTCCACCGATGATCGGCCAGGCCGTAACGGGAGTGTGAACGGCGAGCGCGTTGAGCTGCTCGACAATCTGCACGGCGAGCTCGCGAGTGGGCGTGAGGATCAGCGCGCGGGTTTTGCCGCGCGGCTTCGTGAGAAGCCGGTTCAGAATCGGAAGCAGAAACGCTGCTGTCTTGCCGCTCCCGGTGGACGCGCAGGCGAGCACGTCTCTCCCTTCGAGAGCTGGCGGAATTGCGTCGGTTTGGATTGGAGTGGGTCTGTTGAATCCAAGCTCCTTGATGCCCTTGAGGAGATTCTTATCGAGATGAAAGACAGAAAACGCCAAACGCTATCTCAGGAAGCAGGTTGCCGCTGGGCCGCCGCGCGTTTCTCGGCGGCGGCGCGGAACTGTTTGCGGCGCAGCTCAAGAAGGTCCGCCGCACCCGGCACGCCCATCACCAGCGTCTCCATGTGGATGCAGAAGTTGGGATTGCTGCGCGCAGCGCGAAGCTGCTCGACGAATGGCTGAATCTTCGCGAACGTCGCGACGATCTCGTTGTTCGCCGCGCGAAACATGTCCACGTCGATCGCCCCGTGGGTCACCAGGGACGCTGCCATGTCCCAGTAACCGACGACCATTCGAACCGAGGAGTTCCTCTCACTCCCGACGATCGCGGAGCATTCCTCCCAGGTCACCGGATTGAAATCCGAGAGAAACCATTGCCGCGCCTCGCGTAGAACCGGGTCGCGACGACTCTCGAACAGCTTGAGGATGAGCTGGGCACTCTCGAACGGAGTAGGCATCGCGCGGATGATAACCGAAACCGATCAGCTCGGCGACATCGCCAGCCCGGCGATGAAGCGGATTATCGCGACGCTCAACCAGACAGCACCAATTGCGAGAAGCGCCAGTGCGAGAAGAACTGCAGCAGTAACCCAGCGATTCGCCTTTTTCGCGCCGGGCGCGGCGACCAGATGACTGTCGAGCAGCTCGACGTTCCGCATGTTCGCGCGCCAACCCACATCGAACATGTCGCCTAGTATCGGCACGGCACCGACTACTGTGTCAATCCCGATGTTGACCATCATGCGAACGATTGTGGAGCCAGGAGCACCGAGTCGAGCGGATGCGAGCACGATGTAGCCGGAGAGAGCGGCGCCGGCGATATCACCAACCACCGGGATTAGTCCAAAGACAGATTCGGCCCCGACGCGAATGCCGGTACCGGGTATCTTGACCGCCGAATCGAGCATTCGCGCCAACGTTCGAATGCCGGCCGCGCGATCAGCGTCGGTGAGCTTGCGCGCCACGCCTTATCTCCGCGCCGGGGGAATTGGCCCCATGTCTACCTTCGTGTACCCGGCGGGCACCACGAACAGGTCAACAGGCGCTTTCACTCGCTGAATCTTCGTGACTTCGCGAACGGTCCTGACGTTGGATACCAGGCCACCACGAGTCATCGTCGTCCGCTGCTGGGCCCGCAGCTCCGGCGCTTTGGGCAGCCTTCCCTGAAGAGCCAACATCTTGTCCATGTACGCCTTGTTCGCTCCGCCGAACATACTGCTGGTCTCGCGTATCGTTTTCATGCTGGAGAAGGGATCCACCAGCTCGCCCAGGCCACGGGCGAAATACTGATCCGTGATACTGGACATCTCCATCGTCTCGCGCTCGCCCATCGCCGACATCGTTACTTTCATCCCCGTCGTCACGCGGTAGTGAACAGTCTCATGTCCCAGTATCACGGGACCTCGCCCGAGATTCTCGAGCTTCGGCTCCGGCCCCGAGACATCGAACTTCATCGCCGCCCCCATACCCTGCATCATCGTCTGCATCTGCTTCAGCATCTCCGTCGGCTTGAACTGCATGTACCGCCTTTCCTTTGGGAGGAGATACGTAATCAGCTTGCCCTGGTCCTCGACGATCATCGAGACTCCGTCGCCGGTCCCAACCGCCATTCTCGGCATCGAGATCGCGTGCGGGCTGCCTTTCATGTCCAGCCTGACCCGGCCTTTCGATACCACAGCATGCCCGGTGGTAACGCCATTCATCGTTTCGCCCACGGACACCATCGTGTCGATCATTCTGAAATCAAAAGCCCAGTCGCGAGCCTGAGCCTGAGCCGTCGAAGAGGCGACCAGCACGGCGACGGCTGAAGCCAGAGTTTGTAGTGCGGCGTTTCTCATAAGACTGATCCGGTGCCCGTCCAATCCGTTCATCCGTCAGATCCGTTTCCAAAAAAAACGCGGTAGCCCGAAAACTACCGCGTTTCACTCATCGTTTGGCTTATCGCTTGAAGATGCCCCTTATCTTCTTCGCCGCGCCTTCCTTTGCCGCATCCTTCACGCCTTCCTTCACTCCCTCCGCGGCGCCCTGCTTGGCCGCGTTCGCGATCGAATCGGCGTTGAGCGCTGGACCCTCGACTGGCTTGCCGTCCTCGTCGGTCTGGCCTGCGGCCATGTTCGCGTTGGCCTTGGGCATCTCGACCATCGTGTAGCCTTCGGGAATCGCGAACGTCGACTTCGGCACATCGATATTCTTGAAGTTCACCATCTCGCTCGTCACCAGGCTGGTCGTCTGCTTTCCCTTCTCGTCCGTAGAGACCGTCTTCACGACGGACTTGAGCGGCACGCCGTACTGGATTTTCGACTGCGCCGCGCTCATCTGGCTCTTGTAATCGGGATTGTTGAACATGTCGAACGATTGTGCCATCGCCCTGCCACTCTGCACAAACGGGTTCGCCAGGTTCTTGAGAGCCGGCGCGAAATAATAGTCGGTGGTCGTCTCACTTCGGTTCTTTGAGCTTCTACCGAAAACCTTTATGCTGACCGTGTAGTTCTCGACCAGCCTGTAGTGGACCGTGGGATAACCCTGTAAGGTCTCGCCGGGGCCAATGTTCTGCGCGTCTATTTTGACGTCCGACATCTCCATCTTTACCAGACCGCCGACAGCGTTGACCATCTTGCTCAGGCCGGCGAGCATGCTGGCCATGTCCCACGCCATGTACTGCTTCTTCGTGGGATCGACGAGCAGCATTTTCTTTCCGCCGTCGAGCACGAGGAAGTACGAGCCCTTCCCGCCAAAAACTTCGGAGCCGCCGGCTGACGAAGCTTCGAGAATGTCGATTCGGCCGTCACTGCCCGCGAAGGTTCCGCGCCCGCGCATCATGACGGATTCCTTCTTATCTCCCATCTGGGAGCGGACTATGAAGTCGTAGGTGGTGCCGCCCGCCATTGGGGCCGCGAGCGGCTTTGCGGCGAGAAGGAGTGGAAGCGCCGCGACGATGGCAAAGCGCGACGGTCGGGCCAAAACACTGATCATCAGAATCTCCTCTGTTCCGGCGCACTGCCGTGTGGTCCCGCAGTACCAGTCAGGGCCGAAGGGTTTGTAGACGAAGACGGTCGATTTTCGGTCTGGAAACATAAGTTGTTGGCGTTTCCAAGGTCAACAACTTTCCGTCACCCGGTGCCCCTTAGGAGCTCTTGGGCTTGTCTCGCGGGAAAAAGATTGACGCCAGCACCGACGCCGCCAGGATCCCCCCTATTACGAGCAACGACCACACGGTCGGGATGTCGTAGTGGCCGCTGATCAGCATCTTCACCCCCACGAACGTCAGCACAACCGCCAGGCCCAGCTTCAGATACTGGAAGCGATGGATCACGCCCGCCAGCATGAAGAACAGCGAGCGGAGCCCCAGAATCGCGCAGACGTTCGACGTATAGACGATCAGCGGGTCTTGCGTGATCGCGAAGATCGCCGGTATCGAATCGACGGCGAAGATGAGGTCGGTCGTCTCAACGAGCACCAATACTATAAATAGGGGCGTTGCCATCAGCCGGGTCCTGGGGGCGCCTCCCGAGGTATGCACCGTCCGATCTTCCTCACGGACGAAGAAATCCTGCCCGCGAAAATCCGGAGTCACTGGCATCAGCCGCCTCACCAGTCGCAGGACAGGATTCGACTCGGGCTCGATGTCTGCCTCGTCCTGCATCGCCATTCTGATCCCCGTGAAAACCAGAAATGCGCCGAAGACATAGATGATCCAGTGGAACCGCTGAATGAGCAGTGCTCCCGCAGCGATCATCGCCCCGCGCATCACGAGTGCGCCGATGATTCCCCAGAACAGCACACGGTGCTGGTACTTCTCCGCGATCCTGAAGTACGAGAAGATCAGGACGATGACGAAGATGTTGTCGATCGAGAGCGAGTACTCGATCAGGTACCCTGTCACGAACTCGAGCGCGGCCTGCTTGCCGCGGATCCTGTAGATGACCCCGGCAAACCCGAGAGACAGCGTGATCCAGACGCTGCTCCAGATCGCGGCCTCCTTCACCGTGATCTTGTGCGCCTTCTTGTTGAAGACGCCGAGGTCTATCGCCAGAATAGCGAGAACTCCGAGGTTGAACGCGATCCAGATTGCCATCTGGCTCAGGCCTCGTCAGCTCTAAACAGCGTTGTGTTTCGGCGGAGCTCGGTGATCAGCGGCGCTCCAGGGCGTCACGCACGTCGAGAAGGATCTCGAAGTAGAGCTGCTCGCGCCGGTAGGCAAAATCGAGCGACGCCATCTGCGAGGGGTCCTCGGCGGCTTTCGCCCGCTCGAAGGCCTCCGTGTACATCTCGTCGAGGTTCGCAAGTATGCGGTCGCGGGGTCGGGACATGAGATTCTCGGGATGCATTGAGGTTGACGGCAGGATGTTGCCGTAGCGGTCGATGCCGGCCATTCGCTCGAGCACGGCCTCGGGGTCACGGTCGTCGAAGATGAATTTCCTTGCCGCGCCAAACGCGAGGCGGCGCGGATTGAACGGGCTCGGCATTTCGTGGAGACTAAGTAAAGGCCGCTCGCAACGGAAGCGGGCGAGAGACCAAGTCCCTCGCCCGCTCGAAAATGCCTGTGAAGTGGATTATCGCTTGCTACTGTCGTTGCTATCGCCCATGCCGCCCTTGCCGGGTTTTTTGTTGCGCCTGCCCGCTGCACCGCGCTTGCCACTCGGCTTGCCGGATGTGCTTGCGTTGCCCTGATCGCCTCTTCCAGACCGATCGCCCTTGTCACCCTGGCCTGGTTCCGACGTCCCCATTGCCTCGCGATTGTTGTCGCTCGAGAGAGACCGGTTCAGGTCGTCGCTCTCACTGAACTGGCCCGATTCGTCCCGTCTCACATACCGCTTATCGCCTTCATGCGGCTCGATGAGTTCCCTTTTTCCTGCCATGCTGCCTCCCAGAAGAAAATGTGTAACCAACCCGGAAAAAGAGGCAGGACACATGCCATGCACAGCTCTTTTGGCGGCACGATTCTTCAGTCAGAGAAGGTCGAATCCGTGAGCCGGTGAAAGACTGCGCCTTCGACGACGCGTCCGTTCTTCAGATGCTCGACGACAATCCGCTCCAATAGCTGGGGAGTCACTCCGCCATACCATATCCCCTCGGGATAGACGACAACAATCGGCCCGCCCGCGCACACACCGAGGCACGGTGTTTCACCGCGCTTCACGCGCGTCGGGCCGAAGAGCAGATCCTCGCGCTCGAGAAGCTCGGCAAGTTGCGAGTAGAGCGCGCGCCCGCGTCGTTCGGGCGAACAAAAACTCCCGGTGCACACCAGAACGTGGTGGGAGTACGGTTCCATCTCCGGAGCGCGGCCGGCAAAGTCGGTCACGTCAAGTATCCGGTTCGTCACTCACGAGCTTGTTGTCGCCAGGCGGCGCGATGTACAGGTAATCCGTCACAACGCGCCCGCCGACGAGATGCTCTGAGACGATGCGCTGGGCGCCGGGCTCGTCCACCCCAGCGTACCAGATGTCGTCCGGGTAAACGACAACCATCGGCCCATGCCCGCACTGGTTCATGCAACCCGAATGGTTCACACGCACGATGTCCCGGATTCCCGCGGCGGCCACCTCCCGCTTGAGCGTCGCGTGGACCGCGGCCGAATTCGCCAGCGGGCATGTTTTCCCGCTCGTACAGACGAAGACGTGATGACGGTACTGACCCATGGTGTAAGATGAGCCAGTCCCGCTCAGGTTGACAGTCACGCAGGGCGTGCGTTGTTTGAGAACACAGGAAATAACAGGAGCCGATCGTGGCAAATGCGACATCCACACATGACGTTGATCAGTCGATAGCGCAGAAGGGATACACCCACCCCGAAGTACTCGTCAGCACAGACTGGCTAGCAGCACACCTCGACGATCCCGGCATAAGAATCATTGAAAGCGACGAGGATGTGCTTCTCTACGACACCGGCCACATTCCCGGTGCGCAGAAGCTCGATTGGCATGAAGACCTGAACGATGCCGTGCTGCGTGACTACGTCGCGTCGGGTCAATTCGAGACGCTGCTCCGCTCGAAAGGAATAGACGAGAATACGACTGTTATTTTCTACGGTGACAAGAACAACTGGTGGGCGGCATACGCCTACTGGGTGTTCCAGCTCTTCGGATTCACGAATGCAAAGCTGCTCGACGGCGGACGAATAAAGTGGGAGCAGGAAAATCGTCCGATGACGACAGAAGTACCGAAGCTCGACAGCACGAAATACAAAGCGCCTCTCCGGAAGGACGAGCTGATTCGCGCGTTTTTCAGCCAGGTGCGTGAGCACTCGAAGTCGGGTAAGCCGCTTGTCGATGTCCGCTCTCCCGACGAGTACAGCGGGGCGAAGATTCACATGCCCGACTATCCCCAGGAGGGAACGCTGCGCGGCGGTCATATCGCCGGAGCGAAAAGCGTCCCGTGGGCTCGCGCCGCGAATCCGGACGGAACGTTCAAATCGGCGGAAGAGCTGCGCGCGATTTACGAAAAGGAGCAGGGGCTCCAGCCGAATGACGACGTCATTGCCTACTGTCGCATTGGAGAGCGCTCCTCCCACACGTGGTTCGTGCTCACGAAACTCCTCGGCTACGAGAAAGTCCGCAACTACGATGGTAGCTGGACGGAATGGGGCAACGCCGTCCGCGCGCCAATCGAGAGAGGAGGACCGAAGTGACGGAGTACCCAACATCCGGCGGTTTCCGCGCCTCCATCGATCTTCAGCAAGAGGCTCCTACCAGGGGTCGACCCTCCCAGGTCCACTTGAAATTGGTGAGCGAGCACAAGTTTGACATGGGACGGCCCGGGCGGCCCGCCGTGCGGCTCGACGGCGACGGGATCACCGGGCCGAGCCCTGTCGACGCCCTGCTGGGCTCGCTTGCGTCCTGCACAGCGGTCGACGTTGTGGATATTCTCGCGAAGCGCAGAACGCCGGTTGAATCGCTCGAGATAGATGTCGTCGCGAAAAGAGTCGACACGATTCCGCGCCGCCTCGAGCACGTGATGCTCACCTACAGGATCGGTGGCGCTGGCATCGAGCGAGTGCACGCGGAGCGCGCTGTGGAGCTGGCAGTCACGAAGTATTGCTCGGTGAGGGATTCGCTTCGCCCCGACGTGCCGGTGGAGTGGACGATAGAGCTCGCATCCGAGACAACGTGAGCGCACCCGGCGCGGTCCGAGCCGTGAATTATTTCCGGCTGCTCGTCGCGCTGGCAATCTTTGCAGTTTCGCTGCTCGCCATTCGGCCTGCCCCAACCTATCGGGCATGGCAGCTCTCGATTGGTGTAACGGAATGGGGCCACGTATTCGCTCTCATTCCATTGATTCTCTTTTTGCCGGGATGGAGGAAGACATTCGCCGGCAGATTTGCCGCGTTGCTTGGAGTGCTAGCGATCATGCTGGGCCTGTCGACGCTGCTTCGTGTTTCGCCCATCGCGCAGGCGCTGCCAGGTCAGCTGATCTCGGCTTTTGGAGGAAAGAATCCGAGGCAGATGGAGGGTGCGTATGCGCGAACGCAGCCGTTCGTGGGCCGCGAGCTGATCGCCCGGCCTCCCTCGATCCCCGTGCGCGTCGACACCATGACCTACGTCGTGCGGAATGGGAAGCCGCTTGGCCTCGACCTCTATCGTCCATCGCGGCAGCCCGTTGATCTTCTGCCGCTCGTAATCGTCATTCACGGCGGCTCATGGCGTGGCGGATCGCGCGCCGATTTGCCCGAGCTGAATCGTTATCTCGCTGCACGCGGGTACGCGGTCGCGGCGATCAGCTATCGGTTTGCGCCACAGTTTCCGCATCCCGCCGCGAGCGATGACGTACAGAGAGCGATTCAGTTCCTGAAGTCGATTGCACCTCGTCTTGGAATCGACGCGGGGAGAATCGCCCTTGTCGGCCGCTCAGCCGGAGGGCAGCTCGCGCTGCTAGCCGCGTACACCACGCGAGATTCGGCGATTCGCGGAGTAGTCGGGATGTATCCCCCCTCCGACCAGGTGTTCGGCTACGAAAATCCTTCGAATCCCCGTGTCCTCAACAGCAGGCAGATACTCGAGGACTATCTCGCCGGAACTCCGAAGACGAAGCCGGAAGCTTATCGCACAGCTTCTCCAATCAATTTCGTTACTTCGTCGACTGTGCCCACGCTGTTGATTCACGGCGACAAGGACGAGCTCGTATGGGTGCGGCAAAGCGAGCGGCTCGAAGCAAAGCTCGCGGCGGCGAACCGCCCGCATTTCCTGTTGAAGCTGCCGTGGGCAACACACGGGTGTGATTACAACTTCAACGGGCCGTGCGGACAGCTCAGCACTTACGCCATTGAGAACTTTCTTGGCGAAGTCATGC
>JBDSVO010000043.1:0-4025 GCA_039927215.1 Gemmatimonadaceae bacterium | reverse complement strand
CTCGACGATGATCAACGCCGGATTGCCGCTCGTTCAGGCGCTCAACATTCTGGCCGAGCAGAGCCAGAACAAGGTGCTCTCTGACGTAACGAGGAAGGTTGTGTTCGACGTCGAGTCAGGTAAGACTGTCGCCGACGCGATGGGCAAGCACCCGCAGGCATTCAGTCCACTGTATGTGAACATGGTGGCAGCGGGTGAAGCCGGCGGTATTCTCGACACGATTCTGATGCGCCTGGCGACCTTCATGGAGAAGAACGACGCGCTGATACGTAAGGTGAAGGGCGCGTCGATTTATCCAAGTGTCATCATGAGCGTGGCGGCCATCGCAGTCACGGTCCTGCTCGTTTTCGTCATTCCGGTGTTCGAGAACCTGTTCACTTCAGCGGGTCTCGCGTTGCCGTTGCCTACGCGAATCGTGATGGGGATGTCGCGATTCCTGAAGGGCTACTGGTACGCCGTTATTTCAGTCGTTGTCACCGCGTTCTTCATGTACAAGCGATACGCGGCTACGCCCAACGGGCGCTTGAACATCGACAAGATGCTTTTGAGAGTCCCCGTACTTGGCGACGTGATTCGCAAGGCGGCTGTGTCGCGGTTCACGCGGACCCTCGGCACGCTTGTCAGCTCGGGTGTCAGCATCCTCGACGGTCTCGAGATCACGGCAAGAACCGCGGGCAACCGCGTGGTGCAGGATGCGATCATGGAATCGCGCGCGTCGATCGCGGGTGGAGATACGATTGCTCAGCCGCTCAAGAAATCCGGCGTTTTTCCACCGATGGTCATCTCGATGATCTCGGTTGGAGAGCAGACCGGCGGTCTGGACGAGATGCTGTCGAAGATTGCCGATTTCTACGACGACGAGGTAGACGCGGCGGTGGGCAACCTGCTCAGCTTGCTCGAGCCGATGATGATCGTATTCCTCGGCGTCGTTGTCGGCGGCATGGTGGTGAGCATGTACCTGCCGATCTTCGACATGATCAACGCGGTGCAGTAGCGGACAAGACCAGGCCTTGGGCGGAGGCACTTCGGGGGCAGAGCTACTTCTTGGTCGGCGGAAACAACCGTGGCCCCTTGCGAAGGTGGCAGTTGCCCGAGAAATTTAGGCATATGCCAATAACCGCCATTAGGCCGAAACCCGCCGACCCTGGTCCAGGCAGCGCCGAAGTAGTCGCCGAGGCACTCGGCCTTTCGGAGGGGAAAGGCTCGATCATCACGAATGACCTGGAGCTTGTGGAGGCGGTCCGTGACGGCCTGCCCGTCAATCTGATTGCCAGGGCTGTGAGTGCTGGCTTGCTCAGTCCGTCAGAGGTGGATCGGCTTATCATACCACGACGTACCTTGTCGCATCGGCTGCGGGACCACGAAGGCCGCCTGTCGAAAACCGAATCCGACCACCTGACGCGCGTTATTCGCGCTATTTCTCTGGCAACGGAAACGTTGGGGACGGCGGAGAAATCACATCGATGGCTCCGAAAGTCGAACAAGGCGCTCGGCGGTGGTGCTCCATTGGACCTATTGGATACCGATGGAGGTGCACGCCTGGTTGAACAGGTATTGGGGCGAATAGCGTACGGCGTGTACGAGTAGGCCGGACGCGCCTCAATGTTGGTTTACCGAATTGCCAAAGCCCTCCATGAGGATCTTTCAGGCGAAGGCGCACGGCGTAATGGCGGACGCTGGAATAGCATCGGAGTGCCTATGGTCTACACCTCGCACGCTCTGTCATTAGCGGCACTGGAAAACCTGGTGCACGTGGACCCCGATGACATCCCGGATGACATTCGATCTTTCGAGATAACAATTCCAGAGCCGGTTTTTCAGGCTGGCAGGAAGCTGGCGATCTCCGCATTGCCTGCAGATTGGGCGCTGACTCCGGCACCGAGTTCGTGCGCTGCATTGGGCGACAGCTGGCAAATCAACGGCGTGTCAGCAGTACTGCAGGTTCCGTCAGCAATTGTTCCGACCGAATCCAACTTCCTCATCAATCCGCGCCATCCCGACGCAAAGCACATCACTGTCAAAAACTCATCGCCGTTTTCTTATGATCGTCTGATCAAAGTAACGGGGCGGAAATGAATTTAGGGAAATGCGACGCTGCGCTGTCACCTCGCTGACGCCCCGCAACTCCAGCTGATTCTCTTCTTTCCGCTTTTTCTGCTCGGCCAGGTGTACCTTCGCAGACGCCAACACTGATTGAGCGCTCGCTTGTGGCGCGTCGGCGGTTCAGGACTTATTAGCCAACGGCCGCCACGTCAGTTTGGGGGAAATCCTCTCCCTTAAAAAGCAAAGGCTCACCCAAAGCTTGGGCAACACCGTAGGAGAGGCAATCGCCGTAGTTCAGGACAGCGGGGGATCCGACACCCTTCCCGAATCTGGCGTAAGCCGAACGGGCAAAATCTGATGCTGAGGGAGAAAACAGTTCTACGGTTATGTCCAGGCGCTGAATCAGGGCGTCGAGTGCGACGACGCCACCCGGACCTTTTTTCGCGAGCATCACTGCTCCCACCTCAACCAGGGTCGGAGCTCCTATCAGCCTGGCCGGATCCTTTTCAATCGCGTCGACGATCCCGTCCGCATCGGGCTCCCCAAACAGGATCGCAATGAGCGCCGATGTATCTATGATCACATCTACGCCGGCAGCCCAAAGTCATCGTACCCGATTACTTCATCCGGGCTTCGCTTATCCCGGTCAGGGAGAGAGGCTACGAGGTCCTGGATCTGACCTATATCGTAGAGCAATCTCGCCCTCCGAGCACGGGGCTTTACCGCTTCCAATCGATTCCGAATCGCCTTAGTAACAGCTTCCGTGACACTTTCACCGGTTGCTTCCGCCAACTGATGGGCCAAACGGTCGGTCTCCGGATTCTTGATACTTAGCGCCATGATAGTCCCGTGACGTAGGTAGTAAACTTACCATATACCACCCATTTTGGCAATATCTTGCATGGCTAGGGCAGCGGAATAGTTAAGTCCCCAAAGTCGGCGACCGACAAACCGAAATTTTCCTGCCGTTATAAGTACTGTGCGAGCGACGGCCGCTGAACCACGCGATCGAATCGTGAACGGCGGAATGCAGGTGCTCATTGCGCAGATCATCGTCAGTCGTAGCCGACGTTGGTGATAAAGGAGCGATGCTTCTTTCGCTGCTGGCCGATAGAAAGACCAATGCTGCCGGATAGATTCCCGCATGGCAAATCGGATTGCGGCGATAGCTCTCCAGCTCGGCGTCGTCGCCGTAATAATTGCCGCCGTCCCGTACAAGCTGTTCGAGCTCGACCGCTACTTCGTTCCAAAGGAGCTCGTCCTCCACAGCGTTGCCCTCGTCATCGCGATAGTACTCATCGCGCGACGGCGCACCATCCAAATCGATCTCGCGGATGCGCTGATCGCACTGTTCCTCGCCTGGAGCGCCGCGTCCGCGCTGTTCGCCACCAGTCACTGGGCCGCGCAGCGCGCACTCGGCCTCAGCGTTTCGAGCGCACTCATCTTCTGGGGCGGGCGGCGGCTTGGCGCACTCGGCATGTTTCGTCCAATCCTTATTGCCGCCGCGTTTGCCACGGTTTGCGCCGCGACCGCTTCGCTGGCACAGGCGTATGGATTCGAGACGGATTACTTCAGTCTCAATCGCGCTCCGGGCGGCACGCTCGGCAATCGAAACTTCGTTGCTCACGTCGCAGCGATAGGATTGCCAGCGCTCGTCTGGTCGACAGCCACAGCACGACGCTCCATTGGCGCGCTGCTCGGATCACTCGGCGTGGCGGTGCTCGGCGCTGCGCTGGTCTTGTCGCGGTCGAGAGCGGCCTGGCTCGCTGTTGCCGCGTGTATCATCGTGCTCGCCGGACCACTCTTCGTTTCGCGGAAATACTGGGAAGGCGCGCATGTTGGCGGACGACTCGCGCGAGTTCTCCTCGCCGGTGCGCTGGGCGGGATTGTCGCGATCGCGCTTCCCAACAAGCTCAACTGGGCGAGCGATTCCCCTTACCTGGATTCGGCGCGCGGAATGGTCGACTACAGCAAGGGCAGCG
>JBDSVO010000042.1:0-3987 GCA_039927215.1 Gemmatimonadaceae bacterium | reverse complement strand
AAACTCTCGTCATTGGTGCGCTCGTGACATACACGTCCCTCATTCGTTCGGCCGTCATTGCCGAGCGATTGCCGATGCTGGTGGAGGCTTCGCAAGTGGTTGGCGGTGCTCAGATTCAGAATCGCGGCACCGTCGGCGGCAACATTGCGAACGCGTCGCCCGCTGGAGATTCGTTACCCGTGTTTGCCGCCATCGATGCAGTCATTGTCCTGCGGAGTGTGGACGGTGAGCATCGGATTCCCTTCGGCGAGTTTTACACGGGATACCGGAAGACTGTCATGCGGCCGGATGAGCTCATCGTTGCAGTCGAGGTCGCTCCAGTGGAAGGGGGGCAGTGGTTTCGGAAGGTCGGCACGCGTGCGGCCCAGGCAATCTCCAAGATCGTAGTCGCAGCCGTTCGCGCCCCTGCGCCCCGTATCGCGTTCGGAAGTGTTGCGCCCACTGTGATTCGTGTGCCTCGAACCGAGCGCGTGCTCGCCGATGGAGGGTCGATCGACGAGGCAGCGCGCACTCTCGGCGACGAGCTTGCGCCAATTGACGATCTCAGGTCGTCGGCGGAGTACAGGCGTCGCGTGTCTGTTAATCTCCTGCGGCGGTTCTGGGCTGACACTTCGGCTGACGCTTGACTCGGTAATCGCTGATACGTACGTTGCAACGTACGTATAATCCAGGAGCCTGCATGATTCCGAAGTCGATCACGCCGACTGACCTTCGAGCGAATCTTTACGCTGTCGTGCGGGAGGTCGCCTCAAAAGGGCAGCGTTATCTCGTAACTCCGAATGAGGGTGAAAGCGTGGTCATTTGCTCGCGCGAGGAATACAACGCACTTGTGGCCGAGCGTGCGCTGTTGCGTGATCTTCGGGAGGCGGAGGCGGACGTTGCGGCGGGTCGGACGCATTCGATCGCCGAGGTACGCGGATTCATGTCGCAACAACGCTCCAAGCCGCGCCGGCCAAGGGGGCGTCGTTCTGCATGAAGGTTGTCTGGGCGGAGCACGCCCGGAACCGTCTCGCCGACATCTACAGGTACATCGAGCGCGACTCGTCGTCCCGCGCCGAGGGCTTTGGCGAGCGCCTGATCGGCGCCACGGAGCAACTAGCGGAGCATCCTTTCAGTGGCCCGTTGCTGCCCGAAGATGGCGCGTATCGACAACTAACTGTGGATGAGTATCGGATTGTTTATCGCGTCTCCGACAAGATCACCTACGTGATGACCATTATTGCGCCGGGAATGCTGTACGAGCAGGCGATTTGACGAATCTCACCATTCGCAGCCGTCGTGTCGTTGCGCCCGATGGTGTGCGCGAGGCTTCGGTGCACATCACTGATGGAAGCATCGCCGGTGTTTCGGCGTTTGATGACATTCCGTCGGATGTGCGGCTGGTGGATGCCGGCGATATGGTCGTCATGCCCGGTGTGATCGATACCCACGTTCACGTGAATGAGCCTGGACGCACGGAGTGGGAAGGGTTTCAAACCGCGACTCGTGCAGCGGCCGCGGGCGGCATTACGACGATCCTCGACATGCCGCTCAATTCCATACCTGCGACGACCACTGTCGGCGCGCTCGAGGCGAAGCGTGGCGCAGCGCGTGGCAGGACAACCGTCAACGTCGAATACATCGGCGGTGTCGTTCCCGGAAACACCGACGAGCTCGAGGGTTTACACGCAGCCGGCGTGCGCGCGTTCAAGTGCTTTCTCGCTCCGTCCGGAGTTGACGAGTTTCCGGCGGTAAGCGAAAGCGATTTGCGCGTGGCATTCCCCATTCTTGCGCGCCTCGGTGTTCCGCTGATGGTGCATGCGGAGGATCCTGAACGTCTTGGCAACACTGGCAAGAGCTCGCGTGTTTATGCTGACTACCTCGCGTCGCGCCCCATTGAGGCCGAGGAGTCGGCGATCGCGCTGCTTGTCCGGCTGCTCGAGTGGTGCCCGACTCCAGTGCATGTCGTTCACCTTTCGTCTGCGCGGTCGCTCGCGATAATTCGCGACGCCAAAAATCGGCGATTGCCGATCACTGTCGAGACGTGCCCGCATTATCTCGCGTTTGCGGCCGAAGAGATTCCGGATGGCGCGACTGAGTACAAATGCGCGCCGCCGATTCGCGATGCAGCCGAGCGGGAGGCATTATGGGACGCGCTGATCGGGGGCGAGATTGACCTGGTTGCTTCCGATCATTCTCCGTGTCCGCCGGCCATGAAGGAAACGGGCGGCGATTTCTTTTCCGCGTGGGGTGGAATTGCGTCTCTTCAGCTCTCGCTTTCGAGTGTGTGGACTGGGGCCCGCATGCGCGGAGTGAAGCCGGAGCGGATCGCGGAATGGATGTGCTCCGGGCCCGCCAAGCTCGCGGGGCTCGAGGCGCGCAAAGGCGCGCTCGCTCCGGGCCAAGATGCGGATATTGTTGTCTGGGACCCGGAGGCGAGCTTTGTCGTCGAACCTGATATGCTCCTTCACCGACATAAGGTGACGCCTTATCTGGGGCGGACACTCTATGGGATGATCCATTCAACATTTGTCGGAGGCCGAGCTGCGCACAATATGTTGACCGCGACGGGCTCAGGGCAGCCAGCGTAATGGCAGTACTTCCAATAGGCCTGACGGATACGACAGTCGCTGGACTCCTCGACAACGACGTCATTCTCATCCCCGTCTTCAACGACTGGGAATCGGTCGCGCTGCTGATTCCGGAGCTGGAAAAGAGCCTCGCTGCAGCGTCTCGAAGTGCGGAGCTCATTCTCGTCGACGATTGCTCCGTCTCTCGGCCGGATAATCTCAGGATCACTGATCCGTTGACGGCAATTCGGTCGATCGACGTGTTGACTCTTGCGCGGAACCTCGGTCATCAGCGCGCGATTGCGATCGGGCTGAGCTACATCGCTATGCACCGCCCCTGCAGAGCGGCGGTGGTGATGGATGGTGATGGCGAGGATCTGGCGAGCGACGTGCCGCGGCTGCTCGATGCATTCGACCACTCGGGCGGAGATCACGTCGTCTTTGCGAAACGGACTCGCCGCTCAGAGGGTGCAGTGTTCGCGCTGTTCTATCGTCTGTATCGAATGGCCCACTGGCTTCTCACGGGAATTCGCGTCGAGGTTGGAAACTTCAGCGTCGTGCCCTACCCGGTGGTGAAGAAGCTCGCCGTGGTGTCGGAAATGTGGAATCACTATGCGGCGGCCGTCACGCATGCGCGCGTTCCAACGATGCTCGTGCCCACGGTGCGAGGAAAGCGGCTCGCCGGCCGCCCGACGATGAACTTCGTCTCGCTCGTCGCGCACGGTCTGAGCGCGATGTCAGTATTCGCCGACAGAATCGGCGTGCGCCTGCTCGCGACGACTGGAATTCTCATGGTCGTACTGTTCGTTGCGCTTGTTGTCGCCGTTTTCGTTCGCTTTTTCACGGATCTCGCAATTCCCGGGTGGACCACGGTAGTGCTCGGCTTCCTCACCGTGCTGCTCGTTCAGACGGCGATACTCTCGATGGTTTTCATGTTCATGATCCAGATTGGACGCGCGGGCTCATCGTTCATTCCAGCGAGGGAGTACGAGCTGTTCGTCGAGTCGGTGAAACGCATCTGGGAAAGACGTGAGTGAGCTCGAGTATGTCGGAGGCGAGCTCGATCTCTTTGCCAAAGCGAGCAACTGGAAGAGCTACTTTGCGTCGCTCCTGCGTCCGTACATAACGGGACGAGTTCTCGAGGTCGGTGCCGGCCTCGGCGCAACGACAGAGGCGCTGTGGAACGATGAGGTCGAGAGCTGGCTGTGTCTCGAGCCTGATCCGCAGCTCGCGGCGCAGCTCAGGGAGAGGATACCAGTCGATCGTTGGTCAAACGCGCGAGCAGAGTGCCGCGTCGCAACCGTTGAGGAGCTCGGGCCCGATGAACTATTCGATTCCATTCTCTACATAGACGTGCTGGAGCACATCCAGGACGATCGCGGCGAGCTCGCGAGTGTGTCGCGGCACCTTGCGAGCAGAGGAAAGCTCATCGTGCTCT
>JBDSVO010000041.1:0-17038 GCA_039927215.1 Gemmatimonadaceae bacterium | reverse complement strand
GAGCTCGCTTCCACGCTCTCCTGTGCCTCGGTTTCGCATGCTGACACCACAGCGCGCGATATCGTCGCCGCGCTTGTGCACATGCCCCGGTATTGGAGCGTGACTTCGGCGGACGTGATTCTAGACCCTGAGGTACGTCTCGCCGCGCGTGTTGCGGCGAAGCGTCTCATCGCGGGCGCACCGTTCGCATACGCAGTCGGCACTGTAGAATTCCGCAACTTGAATCTCAACGTCGACGAGCGCGTGCTCATACCACGTCCCGAAACAGAGATTCTCGTCGAGGAGATTCTCAAGCGATTTCGATTGGGCAATGCGGGTGGGGCCGACTGGGGAACCGCTGTCGATATCGGAACCGGCTCCGGCGCAATCGCGCTCTCATTGGCGGCGGAGGGCCATTTCACCCGTGTGATAGCGACGGACAGCTCCATCGACGCAATCGATGTCGCGAGGACGAACGCAGCGATATCGCGCGACGCACTTCGGTGTCCCGTCGAGTTCCGAAGCGGATCACTTTTCGCGCCAGTCAAGGATGTCACGGGCCGTCTGCTGGTCTCGAACCCCCCGTATATCACCTACGAAGAGGCACGCTATCTGCCGCCGAGTGTGAGGAGCTGGGAGCCGCCCACGGCGCTGCTGAGCGCCTCGAACGGGCTCGCCGTCACGGCCGCGATTGTGCAGGAGGGAGTATCTCTTCTGGAGCATGCCGGCGTTCTCGCGCTCGAGGTGGATGAGCGCCGCGCCTCGCTGGTCGCGGAGCTGGTGATGTCGGCGGGCGGTTACACAAATGTTAACGTGGTATTGGACCTTACCGGGCGCGAGCGATTCGTTTTCGCTTCGCGTGCCTGACGCGGAGATACGGGTGATCGGAGATGGCATGCTCGAAGACAAGGCGAAAGAGCTCGGACGGATCATCGGGCAGAGTGCCGAGTACCAAGCAGTTAAGAAGTCGAGCGAGGCGCTGAACGGAGACCGCGTTGCCGTCAGCGTGCTGCAGGAGATGGAGAAGCTGCGAGTGCAGGCGCAACAGATGATTCAACGTGGCGAAGAGCCAACGGCCGAGCTCGAGCAGCAGCTCGACGATCTCCTGATGAAAGTGCAGGGGAACCCGGTGTACCAGCGGGCAATCTCCGCGCAGGAGAACTTCGACAAGGTGATGTACCAGGTGAATAACTGGATCATGGACGGCATGAAGAAGGGCGCGACGAGCTCTATCATCACCCTCGGCTGATTTGCGCGATGGAGCGCGGCAAGCTCATGGTGTTCGAGGGAACGGAAGGGTCGGGCAAATCGACGCAGCTTCGACTCTTGTCCGATCGCCTGAGTGCGGCTGGAATTCCGGTCGTGCCCTTGCGGGAGCCGGGCGGAACGCCTGTTGGAGACTCCATCCGCGGAATCCTGCTGAACCCAGCCGGTGACGTAACGCCCGCGGCGGAAGCGCTGCTCTTCATGGGCTCCCGCGCGGAGCTCGTCAGCCGCGAGATTCAGCCCGCTCTCAAGCGCGGCGACGTCGTACTCATGGATCGCTTCTTCCTTTCTACTTACGCGTACCAGATTGCGGGACACGGCCTGTCCGAGGCCGAAGTGCGCGCTGCGAATTGCCTGGCCACCGCCGGAATCGTTCCCGATCTGACTATCGTGCTCGAGTTCCCATCGGCTGATGGAATCAATCGAGCCGCGTTGCGCGGGACGCACGATCGAATCGAGAGCTCAGGCGAAGATTTTCATCAGCGCGTCGAGCGCGCCTTCGCCGAAGCGGGTCGTCCCGAATGGCAGGAGGAGCATCCTGAGTGCGGCCCGATCGTCAATGTCGACGGCCGTGGAACGCGCGACGAAGTTTTTGCGCGGGTACTCGCTGCTCTCCTCCAGGCGATGCCCAGCCGCTTTGCCGCGCTGCGTGAGGAGCCCATCGCGTGAAACTGGACATTTCGCCGGGGCTGAGATCCCGCACGCTGACTGTCGCGGGTATCCTTGTCGTTTCGCTCGTAACAGGCGGATGGCTGATAGTGCGTGGAACGCGCAACGGCGAGACGACTCCGGCCGAGGCGGAGCGTCTGTTCAATCAGGTGCTGCGCCACGTGTCCCGGTTCTACGTCGATTCCCTCGAATCAACGCAGCTCTACCGAAAAGCAGTCGATGGAATGCTCTATGAGCTCGAAGATCCGTACACGACCCTGCTCCCGCCAGACAAGCTCGGCAGGCTGAACGAGACAACGAGCGGAAATTTCGCTGGAGTAGGTCTTCAGGTAGACGTGCGTGACGGCTGGCTGGTCGTGATCGCTCCATTGCCGGGCAGTCCCGCCGAGCGCGCAGGAATACAGCCCGGAGATCGCATCATGGAGATCGAGGGTCGCCCTGCGAAAGGCTGGACGATGGAGGAAGCGACAAGAACGTTTCGCGGGAATGCCGGAACGTCATTATCGTTCCGCGTCGAGCGTCCGGGCCTGCTCGTCTCGATTCCGTACACGCTCGTGAGACGTGAGCTTCACCAGAATGCCGTGCGTCGCGTCGCAATGCTGCCGAACGGAGTGGGCTACGTCGATCTCAAGGCGTTCAGCGACTCCACCACACGCGAGCTTACACGCAGCATCAACGCACTTCTTTCGAAGGGAATGAAATCGCTGGTGCTCGACCTTCGATCGAATCCTGGCGGATTGCTCGACCAGGGACTTGGCGTCGCCGACCTGTTCCTTGAAAAGGGACAAAGGATCG
This sequence comes from Gemmatimonadaceae bacterium, assembly GCA_039927215.1. Classification (GTDB taxonomy): domain Bacteria; phylum Gemmatimonadota; class Gemmatimonadetes; order Gemmatimonadales; family Gemmatimonadaceae; genus UBA4720. The sequence goes on along the minus strand of JBDSVO010000041.1, from coordinate 14,329 downwards.
TGAGTCTCAAGGGAAGGCAGCCGGGCGTGAACCGCGATTACAACGACACGACTGCACAGCGCTGGCCGAAGCTGCCTCTCGTGGTTCTGGTAGACGACAGGAGCGCGAGCGCAGCTGAGATTGTCGCGGGCGCGCTTCAGGATCACGACCGGGCTGTGGTAGTAGGCGAGCCGACTTATGGCAAAGGAAGCGCCCAGACGGTCATCCCGCTGGGCTCCGTCGGCGGGCTCAAGATCACGACATCGCGCTGGTACACGCCGTCGGGCAGGTCGATCAGCAAGAAGGTTCCTCGCGAAGACAGCGATGATCGGCGCGATTCAAAGCCCTCGCAGAGATTCCGAACGGATGCCGGCCGGGTGGTTTACGGCGGCGGGGGAATCTCTCCCGATCTGATACTCACCGACTCAGCCGCTGCCCGACAACTTCGCGTTTTTCAGACTGCGCTCGGGCGGAAGGTTGGCCAGTTTCGCGACGCTGTGACGGACTACGCGTTGTCGCTCAAAGGTCAACGAGATGCGCTGACGCCGAAATTCACGGTGAGCGCTGAGATGCTCGAAGAAGTGTGGAAGCGAATGGTCGCGCGCGGCGTAGAGATTCCTCGGATGACGTACGAGGAATCGTCTCACGTCGTATCGCAACTGCTCGCCTACGACATCGCGCGATTCGTCTTCGGCCCCGAGGCGGAGTTCAGGCGGCGAGTTGCGGCAGACAAGGCGATCGCCGTGGCGCTCGAGCTCGCAACTGGCGCAACTTCCGAAACGACGTTGCTCGAGCGGGCATCAGCGAAACAAGCCGCGCAGCGTAGCGCCGGCACCGAGTGAGCGAACGCGTATTCATAATTGGGGCAGGGCAGGTTGGTCGCGGACTCTTCCGCGCCTTACGCGGGGCAGGGATTGGGCTCGTAGGATTGCATTCGCGGCGCCCGTCTCCGATTGCCACTTCGCACGGTGCGCTGCCCTCTGTACTCGGCGACGCGAACACAGTGGTTGTCGCAGTAAGGGACGATCAGCTCGACGGGGTCCTTAGCGACCTCGTAGACGCATCGTCTTCGTCTGGCCGCCGGCGACTCGCATCGGGAACGGTGATAGTTCACACGTCAGGCGGCGCAGCCCCCGCGCTGATTCCGCGTCTCGGTGAGGTGGGATTGAGCGGCGGTACTTTTCATCCTCTGGTTCCGTTCGCGAATCCGGATCGAGCGCCGGAACTGCTGCGAAAGGCGTGGATTGGGATCGACGGTGATGAGCAGGCGCGGGCTACGTCTAGACGTCTAGCGGGTCATCTGGGCGCGCGGACGCTGGACATTCCTCCGGGAATGAAGAGCATCTATCACGCGGCCGCGGTGATCGGCTCCAACTTTCCTGTTGTGCTCGCCGCAGTCGCATCAGGAATCCTCACCGATGCCGGTGTTCCGGAACGCAGTGCGCAGCAGGCTGTGCACAGTCTGATGGAAGCGGCAATCTCGAACATGGCAGACAACCATCCTGAAGCGGCTCTCACGGGGCCGGTGATGCGGGGCGATGTGGAGACGGTGCAGCGGCATCTGCAGGCGCTGCGGCACAATTCAGAGGCGCGAGCGCTTTACCGTCGATTGTCCTTCGCGGCGCTGGAGATTGCTGGTCGGCAGGGGACTGATCCTACACGTCTCGCCGAAATCCAGAGGCTGCTGCTCCTGCGATAGTCCCGGCTTCTCTGGCCAGCGCACAGATGTGGGCGGTTACATCCCTCCGAAGGACGCAGAATCAACTATTCGAGCGTTGCGCGGGGGCGTGAACGTGAACGCCGAGCGATCGATCGCCACGTTCGGAACCAGGCGAGTGATGACTACGAACCTCGTGAGCCCGTTCGCGTCCGTCACCTCGAACTGTTTCACGATTCCCGCTGGATCCACCCACACCTTGGCGCGAGTAAACGGAGCGCTCGACGTCTTCGGAGTCAGAAGAACCACATCGGTCTTTGCTCCGCCAACCGTTGCCGTGCCCGCACTCTTCATCGAGTAGCGCGTGCGCGGTGACGTGAGAAACAGAGCCCCGGGGTCAATCGATCCCGCTGCCTTGTTCTTTGCGCTCAGACGCATGACCTGACCAGGCGCGCTGCTCGGCAGATAGACCCAGACGGCCTTTCCGTCAGCAACGACGCGGTCTCCCTTGGGATCCGTGAAATTGATCGCCAACAGATTCGGCTCGCGGCGAAGCAGCTCGCCTCGCGACACGGAGCTCGTGCCCGTGAGCGGATTGGTGATCGTCTGTCTGAATTCAGCGCGCACTGTCTTCATGCTCGCGTACTTGCTCGCGGCGCGGTCCATAATCGACTCGGGGGATTGTGCACCGAGGGTTGTAGCGCAAACGCCAAGAGCCAGAACTGCCGTGATTGTTCTCATATCAATGTTTACCCGCAACACGCGTCGTCGTTCCTGAAGAAAGGATTCGGTCGGCCGGTCTATTTTCACCATTCACGGCGGGCGTCACGCGCCTGCCGATCGCGACAGCAACTGCTCGAAGCTCCTCAACCAGCGTGCGGAACTGCTCAGGATAAAGCGACTGTGCTCCATCCGACAACGCTCTGTCGGGATTTGGATGCATCTCGATAAGCAGACCATCGGCACCGGCGGCGAGAGCTGCGCGAGCCATCGGAGTCACCTTGTCCCGGAGACCCGTACCGTGACTCGGATCTGCGACGATCGGCAAATGCGAGAGTTTATGCACGATCGGTATCGCCGTAAGATCGAGAAGGTTGCGGGTAGACGGGTCGAAGCTTCTCACGCCCCGCTCACACAGGATCACGTTCGGGTTGCCTTCTGAGAGGATGTACTCCGCGCTCAGCAGCAGGTCGGTGATCGTCGCCGCCATTCCGCGCTTGAGCAAAACCGGAATGCCCAACTTGCCGACGGTTTTCAGCAGGGAGTAGTTCTGCATGTTCCGCGCACCGATCTGGATGCAGTCGCCCAGCTCGGCGATCATGTGCGCGCCCTCGTCGTCCATTGCCTCGGTGACGATGGGCAAGCCGGTTTCACGGCGCGCCAGCGCGAGCAGCTCGAGGCCGCGCTTGCCGAGTCCCTGGAAGGAATATGGCGAGCTTCGCGGCTTGAACGCTCCGCCTCGAAGCGCCGTTCCACCTGCCTCTCTCACGAGGCGGGCGGCTTCGACAATCTGCTCCTCAGACTCCACAGAGCAGGGGCCGGCGATGATCGGCACATCTTCGCCGCCAAAAGAGACTCCCGGCGCGATCGTGACGATGGTGTCTTCGTCGCGCCATTCCCGCGAAACCTGTTTGTAGGGCTGGGTGACGTGGATGATCTGTGCGACGCCCGGCAGCGCCGCGAGTCTCGATGCGTCCACTCGCCCATCGTTACCGACAACCCCGACGGCTGTCCGCTGAGCGCCCGGCATCGGCCGAGCCTCGTAGCCCATCTCTTCCACCACGGCGACGACGCGATCCACATCCTCGGTGGATGCGCCATGCTGCATTACGACCAGCATTTCGTTATGCGCTCAGCGCTGTGACTGGTTTCGGTGCCGGTGCTGTGCCGGCAATAGCGTCATCGACTGCGGCGCCGCGCATGTGGACGCTCACGAGCGACGATACGCCGGGCTCCTGCATGGTCACGCCGTAAACAGCATCGGCGGCTTCAGTGGTGGTGCGCGGGTTATGCGTGATGACGATGAACTGCGTGTTCGTCTTGAATTCGTTCAACATCCTCACAAAGCGGCCGATGTTCGCGTCATCGAGAGGCGCGTCGACCTCGTCGAGCAGACAGAAAGGGCTGGGTTTCGTCAGGAAAATTCCGAACAGGAGGGAGAGCGCTACGAGCGCCCGCTCACCACTGGATAACAAGTGGATCCGTTGCGTGCGCTTGCCGCGTGGCGCCGCGTGAATCTCAATGTCGCCCTCCAGCGGACTCTCCGGATTCTCCAGTCGAAGGTCGCATTCTCCGCCGCCGAACAGCGTCATGAAGATCTTGCGGAAGTTCTCACGCACCTGGACGAATGTTGTCGCGAACAGCTCGCGCGCCGTCGTGTCGATCTCGCGAATCGCCTGCTGGAGCGAGAGACGCGCAGATGTAAGGTCGGCGCGCTGGGCGGTGAGAAACTCGAGGCGTTTCTGCTCCTCTTCGTGCTCCTCGATGGCCAGCGGATTCACGGGACCAAGCGCATCGAGCTGCTCCCGAAGCGAGAGCGCTTCGGCGCGGAGGCTTTCGTCATCCAGCTCCAGCTCTTCGGACGTCTCGAGCAAGGACTCGAGTGGGCGCCGCCATTCCGCCTCGAGGCGCTCGCGAATTGCGTTGCGCCGTCCGGACAGCTCAGTGTAGCGGAGCTCTGCGGCATGCAGCTCTTCACTCATGGCGGTGGATCGGTGGCGGACGTCGGTCAGCGCGTGCTCGGCGCGCTCGAGCGCTTCGTCAGATGAGCGAACCGAATGCTCAGCGTTTGCGAGGCGCGTTTCGGCATCTTCGAGGGTGGCTTGACGCGCATCGAGATCCATCTGCCAGCCGGCGAGCTGCTCGGCGAGCTGATGATCGGCTACCGACAATGTCGACAGCTCCGATTGCAGCGACTCCAGACGTGAGGCCGCATTGACGAACTCCTCTCGGAGATGCCGCTCTCGTTCTGCAGCCACCTGCAACCGTGCCTGTGCCTGGGCGTATGCAACCTGACTTGCGGTGCGCCTATCGCGGGCCTCGTCCTGGCGTGACTCGGTTTCGGAAAGCAGACGCCGCGCTTCACTCAACGCCAGCTCATGGCCAGCGGTGGCGTTCTGCAGCTCGTTGCTCGCGCGATCGACCAGCGCAACCGTGTCCGCCAGGGAAGTCTCGCGTGCGGAGACGCGCTCGAGAAGCGCATCTGCTTCGGTTACCTCGCGGAGCGCGCGATGATGTCGCCTGCTCACGGCGGTGAAAAGATCTTCGTACTCGCCAACTTCACGCGCGGCAGTACCTGCAGATTCCTGGGCAAGAGTCGCGGCCCGCTCCGCGGATTCCAGACCCGCCCGCGCCGCTTTTGCCGCAGCGCGAGCGCGCTCTCTTGCCGTTTGCGCCTGGTCGAGAAGTTGTCGCGACTCGCCAATCTCTGCGCGGCGTCGCAACGGCCCGGGTCCGGCAAAATGCGCAGGCAGCCAGATCGCGCCGCGCGCGTCGACGAATGCTGTACCGCTCTCCACAGACGTAACTCGTCCCAACAACGCCCGAACCCACTCGGATGCGACCGATTCAGTCCGCACAATCGTCGACAATCCGGTGTCGGATTCGGATTCGCCGCTTCGATCGCTGCCCACCCGCGCATCGAGCGGCAGGAGAAGCAGTGGACCCGGGTTGTTCGTTGTGTGCCACGCGCGCACAGCGTCGCTGGCGTCACGATCTCTCACCAGAACAGCATGGACAATCGGCCCCAGATATCGCTCTACTATCGCAGCCGAATCGGAATCGGCGCTGATGAAGTCGCTCAGCGGCCCGATGATCGCTCCCTCGCCGAACTTCTCCCGCTCATCGAGCAGACGTGCCGCAGCTGGTGCCAGGCCAACGCGCTCGCGCTCCAGCGCCTCGAGGGCGTTCACCTTTCCCTCGAGCGCTGTGTATCCCTCTTCCGCACGAAGAAGGGCGGACCGCGTTGCCGAGTCCTCCTCGCGAGCGGCGCGCAACGCTCCAAGCGCTGCAGCCAGGGCGGCATTCGCAATCGAAGTTTTCTCCCGGCTCGCCGCCAGTCCTTCTTCGGCGTCCCGCATCTCGCGGCGAACCCCAGTCTCTGAATCGGTCAGCTGCGACTTCTCCTCGAGAAGTGCAGCGCGTTTTGACTGGAGCTCTTCCAGCTCGCGCTCGCCCGCCTGCTTATCGAGCGCGTGCCGATGGGCTCGTTCGCGCATCTCGCGTAGAGCCTTATCCGCCGTTTCTACGGCGGCCCGCGCCGAAGCGAGCATTGCGCGAACGCTTTCTTCCTCGGTGACCTGCGATGAGAGCGCGCTCTGAGCGAGCGACATATCCGCCTCGAGCTGCGTGCGATGAGTCACAGCCTGATCGAGATCGTCGCTCACCTTTTCCACGGTCGTATCGCCTTCGCGGCGCTCCTGTTCCGCGCGTTCTCTCCGCGAAAGCGCGTTTCGCTGGCGCTCTTCGGCGACCGCGATTTCACCGCGCAATTGCTGCGTGCTCCCCGCCTGCTCGGCCACGAGGCGCGCGAGCTCGTTTCGACGTGCTTCTGCCGCTGCTCTCGCGCCGTGTGCCGCATCACGAGCTGCTTCGGCGGCGGCCAGCGCTTCCTCTGCCGCGGGCACGTCGGTACGAAGCTCGCGGACGCGGATCTCGAGGCGGGCGAGCTCATCGCGCCACGCGTCCATTTCCCTCGCGGCGAGAGCGACCTCGACCGTGAAGCGGCGGCTGACGATCTCCTCGTGTCGCTCAGCGCGACGCCGCTGCCGCGCGAGTGATCGTACCTGCGTCTGCACCTCGGAGATCAGATCGTCGATGCGTGAAAGATCGACAGTCGTTTCTTCCAGACGTCGTTCCGCTGTCCGCTTGCGATCCCTGTACAGGCCAATCCCGGCCGCTTCCTCGAAGAGCTCGCGACGCTCGTCCGGGCGGTCGGAGAGAAGGGCATCGATCATCCTGCTTTCGATCACCACGCCGGAGTCGGCGCCGAGTCCGGTGCCGCGCACCATGTCGTGGATGTCGCGCAGTCGGCACGGCGACCGATTCAGGAAATAATCGCTCTCGCCCGAGCGGCTCAGGCGCCGCGTGATCACGACTTCCCGGAAAGGCACCGAGAAAATCCCGTCTTCATTCTCGAAGTGAAGCGAGACCTCGGCGATGTTTACCGGGCGCCGCGCTGAAGAGCCCTGGAAGATCACCTCTTCCATCTTCGCGCCGCGCAGCGCACGTGGGCGTTGCTCGCCGAGCACCCATCTCACAGCGTCAGAGACGTTCGATTTTCCGCAGCCGTTGGGACCGACTATCGCGGTTACGCCGGGCTCGAAGATGAGCTCCGTCTCGTCAGCAAATGATTTGAATCCGTGCAGCTCGAGCTTCGTCAGGCGCACTACTGCACTCTCCCTGTTCGGAATTCAAGGACGGGTGTCGCGCCGGCCACTCGCAGGGCAGTGGCCGACAGCGACGATTCCTCCGGCGTCTGAAACGCACCAGCATAGATGCGCGCGCTGCCGTCAGTCTGCATCAGCGCGTACGCTGCCACGCCCTTGGCCGCATATCCCTTCACCATCTCTCGCGATTTCGAAAGCACCGCCGCTTGCGACGGTACGCTGTCGACTCGCAGAGCGAGCGGAACGCGGACCACCCTCCCCAGGGAATCAGCCACGATGCGGCGTCGTCGGAGCGAGCGGAGCAACCGCTCGGCCTGCGCGCTGTCGGTGAGCGCGCCGGCAAAGACCTTGTACCAGACTGCCTCGGTGCTGCCAATCGGGACAAGAGATATCGTTGCTGCCGGCATCATTTCACCGTGACGCTGCAGCTCAAAGTTAGCACTTTCCGCCGTATTTGCATTGAGAATCTCAACGGCGAAATTGGCTGCCGTCGCCGAGTCCTGAGGATTCGTGGGCAGCAAAACCTCTCGCTGCGGGATAGCGACCGAGTCGTGCGCCTGTGAATCCGGAATGATGACAGTGTCCGGCGCCCGCGAGAAACCTACGCGCGATGCGCCTCCTGGACGGAGAATAGCGAGCGCGACGAGCAGCAACAGCAGCGCACCGCCCGCGAGAGCGACTCCACGCCAGCGTAGAAAGGGCTCCTCGACCGGCGCCGCAATTTTCTTCGGCGAGGCGTCCGGAGTCGGATGAGGGATGCGCGCCAGCAGCACTGACTCGGGCCCCACATCCAGCCGCGGGTTTCCAATGACGAGTACTCCGTCGAGCTGAGACGAAAGCTTGTCGAGGGCTGGTGCGTCCGCGGCGGCGACGAGAAGGAGAAGAGCGTCAGTCGCGGCGAACTCGGAGGCAATACGGCGCCACCTTCGGCTGCCGATGATCTCAGCGGTTGCAGCCGACTCAGTGCCGCTCGGCAGCACGTTGAGATTGTCGTTGTCCTTGACGGAATAGATGACGCGCTCGAGCGAAGTCCCGAAGATGAAGCTGTCATAGATCCCGTGCGGATCCGCAACGTCGACGAGCGACTGAATCGGCGCAACTTCGCCCGCGAGATCGCCAATCACCACGCGCCGGTGAGCGGACTCGGCTCGCGCGACACCAATCGCCGCGTAGGCCGCCTCGATCGGCTCGTCCGAGACTACGAGAACCGTCGAATAACCTCGCACCGCAATCGCCGCCTTTTTTCCTGCCTGCTCGTACGCCTCGGCGGCTTTGCCACCGCTTCCTTCGTTCACGTTCCGGCCTCGTACACCCAGTATTGTCGCTTGGACTCGCGGCCTATGCGGTCGGCTTGCTCTCTCGTGGCGTAAGGTCCGAGCACCACCCGATAAATCGCGGTGCCGCCCGTTTGCGTGGGAAGAACACGGGCGCGGACACCCCCAACCTCGATACCGCCCGCAAATGTCCGCGCCTGGGCTTCATTGAGCAACGCGGCGAACGAGACAAGGAATCCGGGCGTGCGACCGGCTGTAGCTGGTGTGCCTGGCGCGGCCGGGGGCGCCGGGAGCGGCGCGGGAGAAGGGGGAAAGCTCGTCGGAGGCGGAAGCATCGTCGGTGACGCGTCCCTCAGCGGCGGCGCTCCTCGAACGCTGTCGGTCTGCGGGAGAATCGTGTCTCTGCGGACAATCGAATCGGGCGGTGTGAAAGTCACTGGTTGATCGAGGTTGGCCGAACGCGGCCGGAAGCCATTCCAATAGAAAAAATACCAGTAATCTTTCCCGCCGCCTCGAATTGTGCGCACTTCGCTGAGAGTCGCGCCATTCACGAACACCACATCGGCTCCGCGAAGAGTGGCGATCGTGGACGAATGGGCGAACGCGGGAAGATCAGTCGTCCACGTCGTCGGGATGCTTCCGACGACTTTGTTGGTTCCAATCGCGACCACCCACGCTGAGTCAGTCCCGTCGGCTGGCTTCGCCAGCAGCAACTGGCCGAGCGGGTCGATGCGAAGGTCGATAGCCGGCCCCGGAAGATCGATCGTTGCGGATATCGATTCGCTATAGCGGTCGAGCACGACGATCCGCGGTGTTTCGTGGAGCGCGATGTAGACGCGGTCCCCGCTCGGCGTCGGTGCCATATCTGCCGCGTCACCGGCGAGGCGAACCTCCTTGAGAGGAGAAAGGTCGAGTGTTCTGATGCCCACCAACCCTCGCTGCGACGCGAAGTACAATCGGTCGCCGGCCTGCGCCCTGGCCCCTCTCGCAACGACGGACAATGAAGCGCTGTCGAGAATCGTCTCGTCAGGAGGATGGATGGCCCACAGCCGCGTTGAGGGGCCTACAGCTCCGGCGATTACAAGCTGTCCATTCGATTGCGGAAAGAGCGCCTGCGGCGTCTTCGCCGGATCGAAAGTCCAGTCTCCGCTCGGGGTGAGCCGCACGATGATTCCTTTCGCGTCGATCCCGTAGATCTCGTTTCCGTTGGCCGAAACTACGCCGGTGAGCTTCCCCTTGGATGCGGACCTGACTTCGCCGAGTCGCAGGTCGAGCCGTCTAGGCTGCCCGTTGTCGTCGGTAAAGGCAACGAGACCCGCGTCCTGATCGAAGGCAAGGACTCGACCGACCGGCGGTGACCCGGTGGCCGACCAGATTGAGGAATCGAGATTAGCGAAAGTGTAAATGCGCGCGGTGCCGCCGTCGCGCGGAATGCGAAGCGCGAGTGCGTCTGGCCCGCGAGATGTTGTCGCCGGTCGCGCCGTGTCCGACGCTTGCTTGTCGTCGCCGCCACTGCAGGCGGCGACGGCAAGCGTCAGCGCGATCAGCCGCCGCAACAGTTAGAAGCTCGGCCCCACCGAGAATGTCCAGTTGGGCTTGCGGCCTTCCGCATCGAGGGGCTTTGCATAATCCCACTTCAAAATCGCGATGTTGAACAGATTCACGCGAAGGCCGACTCCATAACTCCGGAGCGGATAGCGCTGAAAGTTGAAATCGTAATTCTCGGGTCTCGTCAACGACACTGTCTGGCCGGCATTCCAGGCGAGTCCCGCGTCGAAGAACACAAGACCTTCCACCGGCGGAAGCCCAACCGGCAGCGATCCGAGATCGAACCGGCGGATCAGCGGAAACCTCACCTCGAGGTTCGCCACGGCGACGCGGCTTCCGACCAGCTGCGCGGTGTTGCAGGTCGACGAGCCACCGATGAACGAAGTGCACTCGAATCCGGTGAAATTCGACTTGTCGTAACCGCGAACGAACTCCGGGCGCCCAATGTATTTCGGGAATGCCGACTCATCCCGGCCAACCGATGCGCTCGTGAGCAATCGCGACGCGATTGTCAGCGTGTTAAAGACAATCGGATCATACCGCCTGTAGTCGGCGAGATACTCGACCCAGCGAAGACTTCCGACTGACGGTGTTATCTGGAACCGGTAACGCCTGCCCATAATTGGGCCGGTGAGGCCAAGCAGGGAATTGTCAGACACATACGCTGCGGACGGCGACAGGAAGTTGAACGCCGGCTCCGAGGCGATAGTCGTAATCTCCGGAGCGGTGCAGCCGTTGAGGAAGCAATCGTAAGTAAGTCCGATCAGCGACCGACCGATGCTGTTGAACTGCAGTCCGGCTTCGAAGCGCGAAAATCGATTGAACGCATACTGCGTAATGAGGGATGCGTTTCGAAGGATGTAGCGTGTGTAAGGAATCAGATATCGGTCGCGATCCTGAAGATGTTGCACTTCACCGCCTGTCTGCGGCAGATAGATCGGCTGCTGGTACGAAGCGGCAGTGTACTGCCAGCGGTGACTGAGGTTTGAGTAGGCGGCGAACAGGCTTGCATCACTCAGCTGTCCATAAAGCGACGCCGAGAGCGCAATCTGATGGTTGCCAAGGAGATCGCTCAGGACGATTGTCGTGCCGCCATTGAATCCGCTAAGCCCATACTGATTGCCAGTGCCGTAGCCTATCTCCGGCTGCGCGATGTAATCGGGCCTGAATCCGACGCGATACGCATAATCCTTGAACCGTGTCGTATCCGGAAGCGCGAAATCGTAGTTCGAGTTCAGTGTCGCGACACTCGTGATGCTCGTGTCGCGCATTTTCGTCTCGGCAGTGGACAAATTCCCGGACGCTCTCACGCCTGTGGGAGCGCGGTAAACCGAGCCCGGTTGACCCGCGCGAGTGACAGTGTCAACCGCCGAGGGCGTAACCGTGACAGTCGCTGGCATTGGAGGGGGTGCCATCACCAGTCCGGTTCCTATCGCTGGCCGGCCCTCGAAGGCGACTGTTTTCAGCTTCCGTGGATTGTCCACCGCCCAAACGGTATAGTCGCCGTTCTCATAGTATGTGAAGGCCATTCGATCCGCGCCGCGGGCCCAGGTGAGCGCCGGACTGTATTCGGTGATAGCAGACACACCGCCGAGAACGTTCGTCAGCTGATAGTGCTTCCTGTCTGAAAGGTCGAACAGGAATACGTTCGCGACTCCCGTGCGATCGGAGATGAACGCTACCGCTGCTCCGCCCGGAGCCCACACTGGATTCAGGTTCAATCCGGCCTGGTTCGGCAGCACCTCAACCTGTCGCGTCTGCATGTCGAATAGAGCGATCTGCCACTTCGCGATCTGAAGCCGCTCGAGATCCGTCTGCGGGCCGCGGTCGGTCGCGAATGCGATATACCTGCCGTCGGGGGACCAGCTTGGCTGCAGATCGCCGTACATGTCATTCGTCAGTACGCGAAGATTCTTGCCGTCGGCGTCCACAACCATGAGATCGGTGATCCCGCCGCGAGTTCCGCTGAAAACGATCTGCTTGTCGTCCGGAGACCATGACGGTCCGGTGACAGCATCCACCGCAAGGTCGAGTCGCTTCCGCACGTTGCGGCTCGGAATGTCGAGCAGATACAAAACATCCTTGCCCTCGCGCTGGGCGGTGAAGGCGAGCGTTTTGCCGTCGTTGGAGAACGCACTCTGTGAGTAGAGCAATCGAAGCTCTTCGAAATTCGGATCGGTGGTGCTCTTCACGAGCCTCTTCACACGTTCGCCGGTTCGCGCGTTCCCGAGCCAGAGATCGATGAAGACTTCACCCTTCTTCCAGTTGCCGTTCGAGAGGAACGCGATGTAGTTGCCATCGTTCGAGAGCACCGGTGCCAGGAAGATTTCTCCGCCTGACCGGCGCCTCGTGAGAAGTGGCTCCGCGAATGTGCGCGGACGCTGATACGTCGCGGCCGCGGGGAGGTACTGAGATTGAACGGCTTCGCGCCAGGCGCTGCTGAGATCTTCCAGCGACATCCCCAGCTCGCGCTGGAAGGCGCGCGCGATTCCGGCGCTCATGGCGCTGCGGAGAATCTCTCCAATCGCCTGATCGCCCCATCGCTCGCCAACGTACTGCCACAATGATTCACCATAGCGATACGGGAAGTACTGATCGGGGCGCTCCGTCATCTGCTGGATGGTGGGAATCTTCCCCGTCACCGCCGCGTCGCGAAGCCAACCGGCCGTGAGCGGGTGGTTCGGGCCAATTGAGAGGTACTCCGCCATTCCTTCCATGAACCAGAGAGGCGGATCAAGTCGCTCTATGCCCTGCTGGTTGCCGCCGGCGCGTCCGCGCGATATGACATCGTACTGGAATTCGTGAACCAGCTCGTGCGCCAGCACGTGCTCGAAGCTTCCGAGGTCGCCCGTCAACGGAAGAATGAGGCGATGTCTCCCTGACTCGGTGACTCCGCCAACCCCTTCTCCGAGATCGCCGGTGACGTTGTTCTGGCCGAAGTCGGCGCGCGACGAGAAAAGGATGATCGGCTTCTTCTCGCGGAACTGGTGGCCGAGGACCCGGGACAAGCGCGCATAGGAGCGCTCCGCCAATCTCGCGGCGTCCATCACGGCCTTCCTTTCCTCGGGGTAGTAATGAACGGTAAAGTGCTCGGTCTCCAGGACGCGCCATTTGAAATGCTTGTACTGGACCTGATTCATCCCGAAGTACTGCTGCGCGTCAGCACGGGAGGCCGCTCCCAGCACTATCGCCGCCACCAATCCACTAACAAACCGTCTCATTGTTGTACCCGCCCGTTTAGTCGGTTGCCACTACGTCCGCGTCGCTCCAAAGCCGCTCTATCTGATAGAACGATCGGAGAGTGGGGTGGAAGATGTGAACGACGAAATCCACAAAATCGAGGAGCACCCATCGCCCCTGCTGAAGCCCTTCCGTGTGATGCACTCGGATCCCCTCTTTCTTTAACACCGCAATCAGGTGCTCCCCTATGGACCTGACATGGGTATCGGACGTGCCGCTCGCGATCACGAAGTAGTCCGTCATGTCGGTGACGCCCTGCAGGTTGAGCAGTACGACGTCGTTGGCTTTCATATCCTGACAAAGTGTTGCGGCGAGCTTTGGTGCGAACGCGGGTTCGCGCTGAGGCGTTGCGGGGGATAACGAGGTCGCCATGCGGCTCCGTGAAAAGATCTACTCGGCGCTCGCCGTCGCGCCTCTTACAAACAATATCATACGGCGAGGGATAAAGTTCCGTTAGGAACGCATTTCCGCATTTCGCACGCCAGCCCGGAAACGCATAAGGGCCAGGCGGATGATCTGCGGCTGGCCCCTCAAACATTGGCGTCCACTCTGCTACTGCTTGATCACCCAGACCTTTATCTCGGGGTGAACGTCGGCGTGAAGGCGGATCGGAACCCGATAGACGCCAAGCGCCTTGATGGGTTCCTTGAGATCGATCTGCCGTTTCTCGATTGTGTAGCCCTGCTCTGCGAGCTGCTGTGCGATGTCCGCCGTCGTGACGGAGCCGAACAGCTTGCCTTCCTCACCCACGCGGGCGGAAAAAGTGAGCGACACCTGCTCGAGCTTCTCGGCGAGTCCCTGCGCTGAGGTGCGCCGCGACTCCTCCGCTGTTTCGAGACGGTGGCGCTCTCGCTCGATGCGCTTCTTGTTGCCGGGTGTGGCCTCGTACGCAACACCGCGCGGCAGGAGAAAGTTGCGCGCATACCCGGCTGAGACCTTCACGATGTCGCCGGGGTGGCCGAGCTTCTCGACTGCCTGACGCAGAATGACTTCCATTGATCGTTTCCTGTTTAGGTATCTGTCCTGAAGATCAAAAAATAACGGGTCAGACTGTTTTGGGCTGAATCATCGCCCGCCAGTCGAGCCACGTATCGCCAAGTCCGAGTACGAAGGCCAATGCGGCGATAGGGAAAAGGGGGCTGATCAGGAACCCGAGAGCGTCGGCGAACATTACGGCGACGATAAACGACCCAACGATGGCAAACACAAGCCTGCCGACGCGGCCCTTCGATATCCAGCCGAGT
>JBDSVO010000040.1:0-7341 GCA_039927215.1 Gemmatimonadaceae bacterium | reverse complement strand
ATGGAGCTCGGCGCGCTCCGGCACGCTCAGGGCTTCGACGTCTACGAGATTCTCAAGGAATACGAGATTCTCGGCGGGATTCTATTCGCGTTCCTCGCTGAAGCCGCCGACCAGATACCCGAGCCGTGCGAGAAGAGCGAGCTGCTGTTCTGCGGTCAACGGCTATTCAAAGCCGTCACGTTGATTCAACAGACAACCACTACGCATTTCCTGCGGCTCGGCGACACAAGAATTGCGGAGCGTGAGGAGAGGCTGCGCGCTTTCAATCAGACTGTCTCACACGAGATCAAGAACCGCATCGGCGCAATACTCGGCGCAGGCGGAGCACTGCTCGAGATGCCTGACCTGCCTCCCGAGCAGCAATTGCAGTTTCTCGAGATAGTTGTCAAGAACGCGAGGACGATGCGGCACTCGATCGAGAATCTCATCGCGCTGTCGAGCACCGAGACCGACTCACGGCAGCATCGCCATGTCCAGCTGCCCGAGGCCGCTCGGGAAGCGATTCGGGAAGTGCGCGAATCTGCAAAAGATGCCGGGCTCGAGATAACGCTCGGCGATCTCCCGAACATGGAAATCAACGCAGCGGCAGTCGAGCTCTGCCTCGCCAATTATCTCTCCAACGCAATCAAGTACTCCGACCTGGCGAAGCCGAAACGATTCGCCGAGATCAGCGGAGCTGTCGAGACCGGTCCCAAGGGAGAGCGCGAGTTGGTCATTCGCGTGCGTGATAACGGTCACGGAGTTCCTCCTGAGATGCGCGACCGTCTCTTTCAGCGTTTTTTCCGCGCTAACGAGGGGTCGGATGTCGAGGGTACCGGGCTCGGCCTCAGCATCGTCGCCGATACGGCCGAATCGCTGGGCGGACGCGCCTGGGCAGAGTTTCCGGGAAATGAGTCTGTCTTCGCGTTCTCACTTCCGTGCCGACGGTCGGAAACCGACCTGTTGCCGCGCACCGGAGAAACTGCGCAACAGCAAACCGCTAAGAGCCCGGTGATCCGATGAGCGAGACTGCGAAGATGATTTGTTTCATCTTTGATTTCCGGAGAGACGGGAATGCCAGCGATGCCGTCAGTGACTTTAGCATCGTTCGTCGCTCTCGGAGAGACGTATGGTTACGTAGCAGGGATTTGGGCTAACCACGGTTCGGGCGAAGCGCCAGGCGATCGATGAATTCTGTCTCTCGCGCCCGCTGATCGTATCCTGATGGCACCATGAGGGTTGGTTGCCAGCGCCGGACGTAATCCTCGACGAGCAGCGGGAGATATACGCCCGGACTCGTATAGCTGATTCTCCCTTGTCCAAGCTCTGCCAGACCGTGCGTGTTGTCGAGCTCCGACATCCATCGTCCGCTGAAGGGCGAGCAATGCGGCAGAAGGCGCGCCCCGGTCAGATCGGTACGCGGAACGCGTTGAAGGGCGAGCGGACGTTCGACGGCTGCCGCAAGCATCTCGAGAAACATTACGAGCGACATCGACTCGCCGTAGGAGATGTTGTACACGCGTCCGATTCCACCGCGCGAGCTCACGAGTTGGACGATCAGCCGAGCGACGTCGCCGACGTATACGTGCCGGAGCGGAAGGCCGGGCTCGTCCGGGAGCAAAATCGCATTTCCATCGAGCAGCCGGGCGACGTAAGCCTGGATTCGCCCGTAGTGATCGCGCTCTGATGCGACCATCGGGAGACGCATTGTCGTAACCGGAAAACCATCGCGCGCAAACACCTGGGCGAATTCGTCCTCCGCGTCGCGCTTCCACGCGCCGTACGCCCAGCTGTCGTAATCCTCCGACTCGCGCGGAGGTTCGTGCATCACGGGCCCGTCGTAGCTCTCCTCGCGGAACGGCCGCGAAATTCCTTCACGCACGAGATAGACCTGACCGGTGCTGACGAACACATATTGGCCGGCGCGTCCCTGGAAAAGGTCGATGGCTGAGCGCGCATCGGCGCCCGTGTAAGTCGTGGTATCGAGAACGAGATCGAAATCGCGACCGTGGATCGCGCGCCGCATGCTGTCGGAATCCCCGCGATCGCCACGAAGGCGCCTGACTTCTTGTGGAAGCTCGTCAGGCGTCACTCCGCGGTTCATTACCGCGATGTTATGCCCCGCCTCGAGCAGCGCGAGCGCCGTGACGTGACCGAGATTGCGGGTACCGCCGAGGATCAGGACGTCAGACATTCGGTGTCGAGACGTCCCGGCCGGTTATTTCCTGAACACCGCCTGCACGGTGGCGTCGAAGGCAACGGTGATCGTGTCCGAGCCATCCCATGTTCCGTTGTATACGCCGCCACAATTCGTGTTATTGGAATTTGCTTCGGTGAAAGTGACGCTGTTTCCATTCCTCGCGTACGTGCCGGTGCATGTCTGGGTGACCGTTGATACCTGCGAACCCGTGGTCAGCTGATAAGTACCCGAACTGCTGAACGTGTTGTTGGAGTTCAGGGTAACGTTGCCCCCCGTAATTCTGGCGGTGGTATTCTGGTCAAAAGAATAGACGACTGGCAAGCCAGACCCGTTGATAGTGATCAGCGCGTAGCTCCCCGTTACACTCGCGTTGGGTCCCGAAGAGTCGCTGCATGCCGCGAGCAGCGTCACGGCGGAAATAACAATCAGTCGTTTGATGTTGCGGCGCATAGGGGCTCCTTCTTCCAGGTGGATCGTCCGAGCGAGCGGACCGGCACGTTTATTTGTCGAAAGAAGGTTTTGCAGTTACCACGCCATGTGTTCATGCAGCGCCGATGGAGCTCGCGCATCGCGCGCTTGCCGCGCAATTGAACGCACTCCCCTCTGAGAAGTTGTAACACGCCGCACGCGAACTGCTTCGCTCTCTGCGCAAATCTATTTTGCGCTTGCGCCTTTCCGGCGCCCCTTAGCTCAGCGAAAAGTCGGAGAGGTTGGGATGTTCATTTCGAATTCAGTCGCCCGCAATCTCGGGCGATGCTCTACTACAGTAGCTCTTACGTTACTCGTATTGAGCTGTGGCGGTGGCGGCGCTGTGCTCGAGCCGGATCAGACGGCAACGCCGGGCAATCCCGCATCCCCGCTCCGCCACCGGCACCGGCGCCGACGCCGGCGCCGGGGGCAGTAGTAACTACTCCCGGAGATGTGTTCAGTCCTGCAGAGATTCATGACGGGATGAAGGGAAGAATCCGCGTGCGCTGACCGCGCCGCGACCACTCACACCCAACGCCAATGCACATCCGTCAACACGCTCTCCCGATTCGGCTCCTCGTGATGCATGCATCGGTGATAGCCGCTTTGTTGCCCGTCCTCTCGGCCCGCTCGAGCGCGCAATCGCTCCTCGATCGTCCGCCAAATATCTCCGGTGATTGGACGGGCGCGCCGGGCACGCTCTACTTCCATTTCATCCATCGCTTCTCGACGAGTGATGCGCCCGAGCGGAAAGTCTCCAACGTCCCGACGTTTCTCCTCGCTGCAGGGCTTCCGTTCAGATTACTTGCCGGAGTCAACTATTCCACCAACTCCTCGCTCGCGCCGAGATTTCCGAACGAGTGGGAATTGTTTGCGCGCTGGGCTCCACTCCAGGAGGACCACGGCGCACCACTCGACGTGGGCGGACAAGTCGGCTACAACAACGCCGCAGAAGGTCTTGATGGCGAGATATCGGTAGCGCGTCGCTTAGGTCCAGCGCGATTGATAGGTGTCGCGCGTGCTCTCTCCGATCCGTTCGAGTCTGGTAATGTCCGCTACGCGTTTGGTGGAGGAGGGACGATTCGCCTCGGCACGTATGTCGCGCTCGCCGGCGACGTTTCTTCGCTGTCCAATCGCGATTCGAGCGAGCGGGTTGCCTGGAGCGCGGGCCTTCACCTGGCGATTCCACTGTCACCGCACACGCTGTCGCTTCAGGTGACGAACACTCTCGTGTCTACGCTTCAGGGCATCTCGCGCGGGACCGACGGCAGGCGATACGGATTCGAGTTCACGATTCCGCTCACGTTGCGCCGCTACTTCGGGCGTCGCCCGGAACAGTCGCCAGACGATTCCGCGTCCACGGTACCGGCGGCGGACTCAGCGTCTGCAGCTGTGAGAGCCGATTCTACTGTCTCCGCCGGGACGCCGCCCGCAGCGCCTCCGCCCACAGCCACAGTACCAGTAGCGGTGCCACCCAGCGCGCCGGTGCCTGCCGCGACACCTCGTGACACGAGTCGTGTTCCGAGTGCGCAGCGCGATACCACGCGTGCCACTCCAAGTCGCACAACTACAGCGCCGTCCGCAAAACCTGCTTCACCGTCCCGCTCCGCGCCTGCAAAACAAGCTGTGCGCACTGGAATGAAAAACCTCAACTATCTACAGTCACGCCTGCAGGTAACTGTTGGTACCACGGTCGAGTGGAAGAACAACGATCCGTTGCCGCACACTGTGACCGCGGTAGACAAGAGCTTCAATTCGGGACTGATCAACCCGGGGAAGACTTACAGCCATACCTTCACGAAGGCCGGGACCTACAACTTCTTCTGCACTCCGCACCCGTTCATGAAGGGGGTGATCGTAGTCAAGGCCCAGTGAGTACCGCTGAAGTCAGTCACCGTAAGCGTCAGCGCACGGTTACCGCGTGGCGCTGGTCAGGCGATAATGGCCTTTGCGAGAAATGGCGCCACCGCTGCGAGCGTCGGCATCACGGAAGTGGAAATCGGGTGGGCCACATAGTCGAAGTGACAGATGGTCCCGAACAGGTTGCCTGCCTGATCAATGATAGGACCTCCGCAATACGATCGGACTTCCTCCCGCTTGGAGTGCTCCCGGGCGCGTGGGTCGGACATCGCGTTCGACATTCTCACTACCGACAACGTCTCCTGGATCCAAAGGCAATACGTGTCGGCGACGCGCGAACGCGTCCCTTCCGGCGCTTGATCTCCTTCGCGATCGAACAGGAATACGTTGACAATCTCGAGGCCCTCGAATCGGTAGATGCCTGTGAAACGAAATGGCGTCAGAGCATTGAGGTAGCTGATTGCCTGAGAGAGTCCCGTATCTGCGACGATTGAGGAAAACTCGTTCGCGACAAGCGATGCCTCCAGCTTTGCTCGCTCGAGATCGCTGCCCGGTGCGCTGGCGTCCGCCGCGTTCGGCACGGCGGCGAGTAGGCCCGGAATCCTCCGGCGGGCGACCACAGCGGCGCAGCAGTCACGAACGACAGCCCCGAGACGGGCACTGAGCCTCTCCGGCCGAGCAGCGAGCGCGGACGCCTCAAACCAGACCCGACGGAATACTTCGTCTGCTGTATTATCCGCTTCGCTAGCCGAGAGCCGAAGGGCGGTCGCGATATTGTCCACGACGCCTCCCCAACGATCGAAGAAGTCGCCGAGCGCCATGTCGTCGCCGCGAGCCATCCGCTCGAGAAGCGTCCGGTCAACCGCGTCGGCGTATGCAGTCGACTCGACAAGCGACAGCTCGGCGCGCGGTAATGTCACGCGCAGCTCGCGTCTGCTGGGCAAGCTCGGTGAGAATGCATTATCAGCGTGCTGGAGTGGAATCATGGCCCCAACCAGTGCAGGTTCCGAGCCGAGAGTCCGACTGTCCATTCTCTGGATCGCAATCGCCGCCGCCTGCTGCAAGTGAATTATCAGGCCGCGGTCCACACCTGGGGCGTGAGTCGGAAACGTCATCATCGTGAAACCTCAATCCCGCCCCGGCGGTAAGTTTGAGAGGTGTTGCGCCCGTAGCTCAATTGGATAGAGCATCTGACTTCGGATCAGAAGGTTGGGGGTTCGAGCCCCTCCGGGCGCATGTGACACAGTTCCCTTTTCGCTTCGTAGAGTCGGCCTTCGATCATTACTATACGCGAAATTCCGGAACCAATCGTAGATTGGATGTAGCATGTCCATGTACACCGACGTCACAAATCCAAACAACTACCACAAAGTTGTAGACTGCCAATGGGCTTGCCCGGCACACACCAATGTGCCGGAGTACCTCCGACTCATTGCCCAGGGCCGCTACACCGAGTCGTACCTTCTGAACCGCGAGTCCAACGTCTTCCCCGGTATCCTCGGCCGGACTTGCGACCGGCCGTGCGAGCCCGCATGCCGGCGCATGCGTGTCGATGGGAAGCCCGTCGCGATCTGCCGCCTCAAGCGCGTCGCTGCGGACTTGCGCGATGACGTCACGGAATATCTCCCCAAAGCTCCAGCAATCCGAAACGGCAAACGCGTCGCCTTGATCGGCGCGGGCCCGGCGTCACTCACGGTAGCCAACGATCTTCTCCCCATCGGGTATGAAGTCGTGATCTACGAAAAGACAGCGCGTGCCGGCGGACTGATGCGCTTCAACATTCCGGCGTTTCGACTGCCCGAGGCCGTCTTGAACGAAGAGACGCAGTGCATCATCGACATGGGGGCCGAGGTCAGGTACGACACCACAGTCGAGAGCATGAAGGCGCTGCTCGATGAGGGATACGACGCGATATTCGTCGGAAGCGGAGCGCCAAAGGGGAAGGAGCTGGACATTCCCGGGCGCTGGGATCCGGGCGCGAGAGAGAAGATTCACATCGGAATCGAGTGGCTCGGCTCGGTGCACTTCGGCCACATCGACAGCATCGGCGGCCGAGTGCTGATCATCGGCGTCGGCAACACCGCCATGGACTGCTGCCGCACGTCGCGCCGGCTCGGGGGGGCTGACACCAAGGTCATCGCACGCCGCTCGCGTCCTTACTTCAAGGCATCTCCGTGGGAGTTGGAAGACGCCGAGGAGGAAGGCATCAACATCGTCGAGAATCACGCGCCGAAGCGATTCGTGATCGAGAACGGGAAGCTCGTCGGCATGGAGTTCGAGCGCCTGGAGTGGACGGAAGTGAACGGCAGGCAGAAGAGCGAAATCATCGATACGGTCATCCTTCCGTGCGATGAAGTAGTTCTGGCCATCGGACAGGACAACGCCTTCCCGTGGGTCGAGCGGGACATCGGCATCGCTTTCGGCGAGTGGGACATGCCCATTGTCGACAAGACGACGATGCAGTCGTCACTGTCCGGCGTATTCTTCGGCGGCGATTCTGCCTGGGGCCCACAGAACATCATCTGGGCGGTTGAGCACGGACACCAGGCGGCAATCTCCATTCACCAGCACTGTCAGGGTCTGTCAGTAACGGAGCGGCCACCACAGGGAATGCATCTCGCCAGCACGAAGATGGGAATGCATTCGTGGGCGTACAGCAACGATTTCAATCTCTCGCCCCGCGCGAAGATGAATCACGCCGAGCTGGTGGAGCGATTCTCGAAGATCAGCGTCGAGGTTGAGCTCGGGTTCACACCGGAGCAGACTGCTACTGAAGTCGAGCGTTGTCTCAACTGTGACGTGGAAACGCACTTCAGCGCTTCGCTCTGCATCGA
>JBDSVO010000039.1:0-7020 GCA_039927215.1 Gemmatimonadaceae bacterium | reverse complement strand
AGCGAAATCAGTGTCATCATGCCGGGGAGTCTGTCACGAATCTCCTGCAGTGCACCGCGCAGAAACACCAGCCCGCCATAGAAGAACAGAATTGTCCCGAAGATCGCCGGGACATATCGTGAGCCTGGAAACGCGGGTGCTGTGAAGCCGGCCCATTGCTGAACCATTGGCGACCATACGACAGTAGGGATCGTCAGAACGACGGATCCCCAGAACCGGTCCCGGAACATTTTGACGCTATGACCGGCGTGTTTGTCGTGTCCCGCATGGAGATCAGCTTCATGCTGGCGCTTCTGCGCATTCTCCCCTGGCGCCAGGTCCTCGAGCGGCGTACTGGGTCCGCTACGAGCATGATGATCATGGACGGAATGATCGTGGTGGCCCGGGTGGGTCATTAAGCCTCCGAGGAGAGAACAGAAATCGGAATGATATCTAAGGTTGCGGCGAAGTCATTCTCTCATCGGCCAGCACGTCGTAAATCTGCCGGTGAAGAAGGTGAGCCCACTCGAACATCATTTTCGCTTCAGGAGCGATCTTCGCGATGGGAGCCTGTGGTCGCATCTTCGCTGCTCCTCACGCGACTGCAACGGACTGTCTACCCACTGTAATCACGGGACGCACAGGCACACGTGAAATGTCATCGTTGCACCGCCGATGGGGGAGGTGTGGCGTGGCCTGTCGTCCATCAAAAACTCAGAATTACCTCCGAGCCGTTGTAGGGGAAACCCTGAGCAGTTGTCCGCGTAACAGCGGACTACGTACGATCTCTCGGCCGGATAAAATCAGGAAAGCGGTATTCACACACGTGTCCTGCGCGGCAAGTAAAGGCTCTGAATTACTCCGTCTTTTCAGCTCGGTCGGCGTAACATCCCGCTCTTTGTCGCAGATCAAGGACGGCGCTCGCCTACTCTAGGCGATGCACGCAGGCGGGATCAGGGAGAAATAGAAATGCAAAATCTCACTCGCGTCCTCGCACGGGCCGGACGCGCGGATTTCTTGCGACTTGTTGTCGCCGCGACTATCCCGCTCGTGATCCCTGGTATGTTGCACGGGCAGCCATCAGCGATCGCCGTGAACAGGGGCGACTCCGCAATCACGAGGACTATTGAATCGTCGACACGACTACTGCTTGGGTCAGTTTATGACGAGCTCCGAAAGGCGAACCCCCGCATCCAGGCCGCAGAAGCACTCGCTCGCGCGGTTCGCTCGCGCATTTCCGGCGCAGGATTACCGCCCGATCCCCAGGTTCAATTCGGATGGATGAACTACGAGCTTCCGTCGCTCAGGCCGATGGAAGTGCTGGGCATGAAGCAGCTACAGGTGATGCAGATGCTCCCTCTTGGAGGGAAGCTCGGCTTGTCGAGGAACATCGCTGTGGCTCGGGCAAGAGCTCAGGCCGAACGGGCCAGGGAAGTGTGGTGGGAAGTGAGGGCGCAGGCGGCCATGCCTTTTTACGAGTTGTATCGCGCCGACCAGTCGCTTGTTGTGATGCGGGAGACTTTGCGTCTTCTCAGTGACATTCTGGAAATCACCGAAGTCATGTACCGTGTGGGCAGCGGCAACCAAACCGATGTGCTTCGCGCCCAGGTTGAAATAGCGCGCATGACGGAGGATACGCTCCGCATGCAGGCGATGCGCACCGGCATGGCGGCACGGCTCAATGCCATTCTCGATCGTCCACAGCCGGACGCAGTTGGGTCGCCGACATTGCCCGGCTTTCCAAAGCTGATCCCGAGTCTGGACTCGCTGGAGCACCTCGCCTACACGGCGAGACCGATGCTCAAGGCGGGCGCGTCAGACCTTTCGGCCGCCAAATCCATGGAACGCCTCGCACGAAAGGAGCTGGTGCCAGACCTCCAGGTGGGCGTGCAATACGGCCAGCAAGGCAAGGGAGCAGCCCTCGGCGACATGACGGGCGAAGCAAACGGAACGCAGCGTATGGGAAGTCTTATGTTCGGTGCAAGCATTCCGGTGTTTGCACGTGGCCGCCAGCTGAAGCTGCGTGAGGAGGCCGCCGCGATGAGCCAGATGGCGGCGGCGGACCTGACCGCGATGCGGGCCGACACCCGCGGCGCGCTGGGCGAGCGCTATGCTGATCTGCTCCGCGCGCGACGGCTCGCGATCCTTTACCGAAATACGATCATTCCGCAGTCGCGAGCAGCCGTCTCGTCTGCATTTGCCGCCTACCGCGTCGGCAAGGTGGACTTCATGACGCTTCTCGACGGCCAGATGACAGTAAAAAAATATCGTCAGGAGCTCATTGATCTCGAATCTGAAGAAGGCCGCGCATGGGCGGATCTCGAAATGCTGACCGGCACAGGTCTGATCGATCCCGACCCCGTTTCCCTTGCGGCGCATACGGGAGACAACAAGTGATCGACGGGACTGTGAATCCGTTTGGTTCCCCCCGTTCATATTCCGGTCGCATTTACGCGGGGATAGGAATCGCTGTTCTCCTTGCAGCTGCGCTGATCGCCTGGCTCGCTACAAGAAAGCCCGAGCCGGCAGCGGCGGCTGCCGGTCAACAGACGGCGGACACGGGCGCGAGCAAAGCAATGCCGGTCACGTTATCTGCCGAGCAATCCCGCCGCATCGGCGTGACTTACGCGCTGGTCACCCTCGCACCGCTCAACCGGGAGATTCGCACCGTTGGCCTGGTGACGTTCGACGAGACTCGCGTCAAGTCAGTTTCACCAAAGGTCGAAGGATGGATCGAACATCTTCTCGTGAACTACACCGGACAATTCGTCGGCAGGGGGCAGGCGCTCTTGACGATCTATTCCCCTATGCTCGTTACCGCGCAGGAAGAGCTGCTGCTCGCAAAGCGACTTCGCAACGACGTTCGGGAGGGCAGCAGCGATGCAAGGAAAAGCGCGGACGACCTGATCGAATCCGCACGGCGCCGGCTCAGCTACTGGGACATCTCGGCGAGCGAGATCTCGGCGATTGAGAGCTCCGGGCAGGTACGAAAGACCTTGACGCTGCGTTCCCCATTCGGCGGTTACGTCCTCGAAAAAAATGTTCTTGAAGGCCAGCGGGTGATGATGGGAGACGCGCTATACAAAGTCGCCGATTTGAGCTCCGTATGGGTTGAGGGAGAGGTGTTCGAGCAGGATCTTCGGTCGGTGCGTCTTGGCCAGCAGGTAACGGTTGAGTTTGAAGCGCTCGCTGGTGAAATACTCGGCGGTCGCATCACCTACATATATCCGACGGTCAACCCCGAGACGCGCACCGCAAAGGTAAGGGTTGCGCTGGTCAATACAGGAATGCGCCTCAAACCCGGTATGTACGCGACTCTCCGCACGAGTACATCCGTTGCGGTTGCGACTCTCGGGGTTCCTCGGTCGGCCGTACTTCAGACGGGGGAGCGAAGCCTCGTTTTCGTTAAAGCGGGCAATGGACAGCTTCAGCCGCGCGAAGTGAAAGTGGGATCGGCAACCGAAGATCGCATTGAGATTCTTTCCGGGTTGCGCGCGGGAGAAACGGTGGTTGCATCGGCCACGTTCCTTGTGGATGCCGAATCGAACCTCGGATCACTCCTGGGAGGAATGGGGAATATGCCGGGCATGGACATCGGCTCTGGCAAAGCTACGAAGTCATCGGCCGCGCCGTCGGTGCCGACGCGGTGAAAAGAAAAAGCCGATGCTCAAGCGAATAATCGCGTGGTCGGTCAGCAATAAGCTCATAGTCACGCTATTCACCATTTCGGCCATCGCCGGAGGCGTATGGGCGGTGAAGAACACGCCGCTCGAAGCGCTCCCCGATTTATCCGACGTGCAGGTTATCGTGCAGGCCGATTACAACGAACAGGCGCCCCGGATAGTCGAGGATCAGGTCACCTACCCGATCGCCGCCGAGATGTTGAAGGTTCCGGGTGCGCGCACCGTCAGGGGATACTCGTTTTTTGGAGTGTCATTCGTCTATGTGATTTTCGAGGACGGAACCGATCTGTACTGGGCGCGCAGTCGCGTGCTCGAGTATTTGAGCGGAATCAAGGGACGCCTCCCGGCCGCGGTTACTCCGACACTTGGTCCTGACGCCACCGGGCTCGGATGGGTCTATCAGTATGCGCTCGAGGACACCACCGGAAAAATGAGCCTCGCGGAACTGAGAAGTCTCCAGGATTGGTATCTGCGCTA
Organism: Gemmatimonadaceae bacterium; assembly: GCA_039927215.1. Taxonomy (GTDB): domain Bacteria; phylum Gemmatimonadota; class Gemmatimonadetes; order Gemmatimonadales; family Gemmatimonadaceae; genus UBA4720. The sequence goes on along the minus strand of JBDSVO010000039.1, from coordinate 2,881 downwards.
TGCGCTAACGTCAGTGCCCGGAGTCTCTGAGGTCGCGTCGGTTGGAGGGTTCGAAAAACAGTATCAGATAGATCTGGATCCCGCGCGGCTATTGGCTTACCGCATTCCCATCACTCAGGTGATGGGAGCCATCCAGAATGCCAACAGCGACGTTGGCGCGATGGTCATGGAGTTGTCCGAGCGCGAGTACATGGTGCGCGGTCTCGGGTACCTCAGGTCCCTCAGCGATATCGAAAATGTCGTGGTCGGCTCGACCCAATCGGGAACGCCGGTGAGAGTGGCCGAGCTGGGCCGTGTGAGCGTTGGGCCGGCAGTGCGGAGGGGAGTTGCAGAGCTCGATGGCAGGGGCGACGCGGTAGGGGGAATCGTCATTATGCGCTTCGGCGAGAATGCACTGACGACAATCCGAAACGTGAAGAAAAAGCTCGCGGAGATGCAGAGTGGACTGCCACCCGGCGTAGTTGTTCGGTCCGTATACGACCGAAGTGATCTCATCGAGCGCGCGATAGCGACCCTTCGCGGCAAGCTGCTCGAAGAAAGTGTCATCGTCGCGCTCGTTTGCCTGATCTTTCTTTTCCATGCGCGTTCGGCGCTGGTGGCGATCCTCACGTTGCCCGTCGGAATCCTCATTGCGTTCATCGCCATGCGAACCGTGGGCGTGGGCGCCGACATCATGTCGCTCGGGGGAATAGCAATCGCCATCGGCGCGATGATCGATGCGGCCATTGTCATGATCGAGAACATGCACAAGCATCTCGAGCGAATGGCAACAGAAGGCGGTCAGAAGGGAAAATTCTTCGACACAGGTAAGCTGACGCCCGAACAGCGGCGACGCGCCGTTCTGGAATCGGCACTGGAGGTCGGGCCCTCCCTCTTCTTCTCTTTACTCATAATTACGGTCTCGTTTCTTCCCGTTTTTTCAATGGAAGGTCAGGAGGGCAGGCTGTTCTCCCCGCTTGCGTTCACGAAAACTTTTTCGATGGCCGCAGCTTCTCTCCTTTCCGTGACGCTGGTCCCGATGACAATGGGTTTATTCGTTCGCGGCCGGATCTATCCTGAGCGTGCAAATCCCGTGAATCGCTGGCTGATTCGCATGTACGAACCAGTCATAAAGGTTGTGCTCCGCAACCGCTGGCCGGTTATCATCGGCGCGGCCGCGGCGGTGGTCCTGACCTGGATCCCGTGGAAGAACATCGGGAGCGAATTCATGCCTCGTCTCGATGAGGGCACCATGCTCTTCATGCCGACAACGCTGCCTGGGGTGAGCATTGCGCGGGCGCGCGAGATACTGAGAATCCAGGATTCGATAATCAAGCGCTTCCCGGAAGTCGAACACGTCTGGGGCAAAGCCGGTCGCGCCACTACGGCAACCGACCCGGCAGGTCTCGACATGTTCGAGACGACTGTCACGCTGAAGCCCGAGGAGGAGTGGAGGAAAGGAATGACTTACGACAGGCTCGTGGATCAAATGGATTCCGCGACGAAGCTGGCAGGAGTAACGAACGCCTGGACGATGCCGATCAAGGGGCGCATCGACATGCTCGCGACAGGTATTCGGACACCTGTAGGGATCAAGATCTTCGGACCTGATCTGGCCGAGCTCGAAAGAATCGGGAAGGCGGTCGAGCAAGCTGTTCAGTCAGTGGCCGGAACACGGAGTGCATTCGCCGAGCGCGCCGTGTCGGGATACTTCCTCGACATTGCAATCGACCGGGCGGCGGCCGCGCGCCATTCGGTGAATGTCGGAGACGTGCAGGCCGTCATCGCGACCGCGATCGGCGGCATGACGGTAACGCAGACCGTCGAAGGCCGTGAGCGATACGGAGTCCGTCTTCGCTATCCGCAGGAGCTGCGCAATACGCCCGAGCGGCTGGCTTCAGTGCTGATTCCGATCAGTCATACGCTACAGAGCGCTTCTCTGCCAGGAGAAGCCCGTGGGATGGCGTCACCAGGAATGGGCTCGCCCGCAGGTGCTGCCCAGATCCCGCTGGGCCAGATCGCGACCATACGGCAGGTCGCCGGGCCTATGGTGGTGCGCACCGAGGATGCTCTCCCGACTGCCTGGGTTTACGTAGATGTCGCGGGCCGAGACATAGGCAGCTACGTAGCCGAAGCCCAACGGGTGGTTGCGTCGCGGGTGACGCTGCCTGCTGGCTACACTATGACCTGGAGCGGGCAATACGAGTACATGCAGCGTGCCAAAGAGAAGATGACTCTCGTCATCCCGGCTACCCTTGCCATAATCGTGCTGCTTCTATTCTTCAACTTCAAGAATTTCGCCGAGACGGCGATCGTGCTGCTGTCGCTGCCGTTCTCCATTGTCGGAGGAATGTGGTTCATCTGGCTTCTCGGTTACAACTGGTCGGTGGCGGTCGCGATCGGCTTCATCGCGCTCGCCGGCGTGGCGGCGGAGACGGGGGTAATCATGCTCATCTACCTTGACCATGCCTGGAATAGAGTGATGGCTCGTAAGACAGAGGCTGGCGAAAAGCCGACGCTGACCGATCTCTACATGGCAGTCATGGAAGGGGCGGTGGAGCGTGTCAGACCAAAGATGATGACCGTTATTGCCATTATGGGTGGCCTCCTTCCGATCCTGTGGGGGCACGGAACAGGCGCCAGCGTCATGAAGCGGATTGCGGCGCCGATGATCGGCGGAATGGTTTCGAGCACGGTGCTCACGCTTATTGTGATTCCGGCCGTCTATTCGATTTGGAAGGAACGAGAGATCCGGGTAGCCGCGACAATCAATGCCGGCTGACTGCGCCCGCTCAGAAACGGTAATGACAGTGATCGAGCCGCGACCCGCTACCTTTAATTATCGTCGTCGCATTTACACACCGAACACGGAATCGGTCATGGACAAACGCAAGCTCGCGGC
>JBDSVO010000038.1:0-4337 GCA_039927215.1 Gemmatimonadaceae bacterium | reverse complement strand
ATCGAATTCTAGGGCCTTGCACCCCGATGGAGTCGTCACGCTCGGTGCCGCGATGCGCCTCACGCCCGTAACTTGCAACACGAATCAGCAAGCTCCCCGAGCCAGGGTTCCGGATGCGACACATTCTTGCACGCCTCGCAATAGTCGCGGCACCACTCGCACTCGTCGCCCAGCAGCCGACCCGCTACAACCAGCCGCCGGCGCCAATCCCACAGATGCTGGATGCCGAGCCTCTGCCCTTCGTGACGCTCAGCCCGCAACGCGACCGGATACTGCTGGTGCGTCGATCTGCACTTCCTGATATCGAGGAAATCTCGGCGCCGTATTTCACACTCGCCGGAGACCGCGTCAATCCGCGCACGAACGGCAGCTGGTATGAGACTACGATCAGAGGCCTGGCGATCAGGAACATCGACGGCTCCAACGAGATTCAGATCGCGCCGCCCGCGCGGGGAAACATCATCAGCTCTTTGTGGTCGCCCGACGGAAGAAACGTCGCTTTTGTCGTTCGCACCGACAGCACTTTGAGCCTCTGGGTTGCAGACGCCGCGACCGGAAAGTCGAGCCGGCTGACTGGGTGGAATCTGAACGGCGCTGTTGGTCAACCATGTTCATGGGCGACCACGACGTCACTGCTCTGCCGAATGGTGATTCGCACTCGCGCCGCGGCACCGAGAGCGCCGGAGATTCCAACTGGCCCTGTGGTCCAGGAAACGGAAGCAGCGTCCGCGGCCGGAAACGCAACGTTCCAGAATCTGTTGCAAAACCCAACCGACGAATCTCGCTTCGACTATTACTACTCCACGCAGCTTGCCTTCGTCGGACTGGACGGAAAGCTTAGAGCGATTGGGAATCCGGGTATTTACGTCACGTCGCGCGCTTCACCCGACGGACGCTGGATTCTCGTGCAGGCGCTGCACCGGCCGTGGTCGTATCAAGTTCCCCGCTTCCGCTTCCCGACGCGCACCGAGATATGGTCCGCCGATGGACGGGTCGTTCGCATGCTCGCGGACGTCGGGCTTCAGGAGCGTGTGCCCAACGCGTCGGGCGCGGCACCGACTGGACTTCGACAGCCATCGTGGCGAACGGATACGCCAGCGACGGTGGTGTGGGTGGAGGCGCTGGACAACGGGGATCCGACTAGATCAGCTCCGAAGCGGGACCGGGTTCTCAGCCTGGCCGCACCGTTTACCGGCAGTCCTCAAACACTTATCGAAGTTGCAAATCGCTTCGATAGAATCATCTGGGCTCGCGACAATCTTGCCGTTGTCGGCGAATCCTGGGACAAGACACGAAAAGAGGTGACGTGGACGATCGATCCCTCGAGGCCTGGCTCAACGCCAAAGCTTGTCTGGGATCGGTCTTACGAGGACACCTACACCGATCCTGGATCTTTCGCAACGACGGCAGGACGATTCGGCCAACCGGTCCTCTTCACCACGACAGACGGGTCGAAGGCATTTCTCATGGGCCTCGGCGCCTCAGCGGAGGGAGATCGACCGTTCCTCGATCGCTTCGACATCAATACGTCGAAGACCGAGCGCCTGTGGCGTTCGGAAGCTCCGCGGTTCGAGCAGCCCATTGGCATGCTCGACGCCGACAAAGTACGGTTTCTCACCCGCCGAGAGAGTCTGACCGAAGTGCCCAATTACTTCATCCGTGATGCCACCGGCGGAGATAGAGCACTCGTCGCAGTGACTCAGTTCAAGGATCCGGGGCCACAGTTTGCGGGCGTGACAAAGCAGCTCATCACCTACAAGCGCGACGACGGCGTACAATTGTCGGCGACGATGTACCTGCCTGCGGGATACGACAAGTCCAAGGGTCGCCTGCCGTTTCTGTTCTGGGCGTATCCGCAGGAGTTCAAGAGCGCGAGCGCGGCGTCGCAAGTCACCGGGTCATCGTATCGCTTCACGCGGCCGACGGGAATGTCGCACCTGTTCATGCTGACTCAGGGCTACGGAGTGCTCGACAATCCAACCATGCCTATCGTGGGCGAAGGCGATAAGGAACCCAACGACTCGTACGTCACACAGCTCGTCGCGAGCGCCAAGGCGGCGGTGGACAAGGTCGTAGAGATGGGTGTCGCTGATCGCAACCGCATTGCCGTCGGTGGTCACTCGTACGGCGCGTTCATGACAGCGAACCTGCTCGCACATTCAAATCTCTTCCGCGCCGGCATTGCGCGAAGCGGCGCTTACAACAGAACGCTCACTCCGTTCGGCTTTCAGGCGGAGGATCGCACGTACTGGAAGGCACGCGACGTTTACATGACCATGTCGCCTTTTAATTTCGCCGATAGCCTGCGCGCGCCGATTCTTCTGATACACGGAATGGCGGACGACAATCAGGGAACGTTTCCCGTGCAGAGTGAGCGTTTCTTTGCGGCGCTGAAGGGCAACGGGAAGAAAGCGCGTCTTGTAATGCTGCCCGCCGAGCCGCATGGTTATCGCGCACGCCAGTCACTCGGACACACGCTTTGGGAAATGACACAGTGGCTTGACAAGTACGTGAAGCCGCCCGTGGTCGCGGCGAAGTAGCGAAAGCGTCCCCTTCTTTTAGCGAGCTACGATTACGAATCGCGTCTCATTGTCCGCCCGATCCTGGATCCCGTCCGCGAGAACTTCGAGAGTATAAAGCTCCGCTGCGCGGCGCCCGGCGATTGCCGCTACGGCAATATCGCCCGCGATCCGGCTCTCTACTGAACACGGACCCGCAATCACCGCGATTGAATCACCACCGATGACCTGATCCGATCCATCACCGACGCGCACTTCCGTCAGGCACGCCGAGAATTGTCTTGTCGCGAGCTTGTACGGCTTCATCACCGGCACGACTGATTGCACACCGGGCAACCGGTGCAGCGCCATCTCGCGAAGCACGTCGTCGTCGCCGATGCAGCCGATGATAGTCTGCTGCTCGCCGCGCGTGATCTTTGTGCTCATGCCCCGCGCTTCGACCTGCTCGCGGATGTAGTCGAGCTGGTCCGGGGTGATGTCGGGGTTCGTGATGATGATCATGGCCAACCTCAAAAAAAAAGCCCGAGGAAGTCTCGGGCCGAGTGAGCTGAAAGGTGTTGTGCGGGTTATCCGCGCAAACGCCTACAACCACGGCCCGTGTCCGGGAACGTCGTAAAAGAAAAGTAGACGTAGCTGCTGCGTGGATGCATACGACGCAATGTTGGGTGTTTTCCTCGAATCGTCAAGCCCGATCGTCAGCGCTGGCGTGCGGCAAGGGCGCCCTGCACGTCACTGAGTGAAACTCCGACTGCGCGAAGCGCAACGAGCACGTGGTAGAATAAATCGGCCGCCTCCTCCGTCGCCCGCGGAGCATCGCTGTCGGCGCAGGCCACCGCGAGCTCCGACGCCTCTTCGCCGAGCTTCTTGAGCCGGAGGTTGCGGTCGTCGAGTAGCCGGCGAGTGTAGCTCTTTCCGGTCTCCGGCGAAGTAGCCCGGCGTTCGATGATCGCGTTCAGGTCCCCCAGCGCGCCCGAACTCCCGTCGCCAAAGCATGAAAGCGTTCCGGTATGACACGCCGGCCCGGCGGGAATCACTCTGGCCAGCACCGCATCGCCATCGCAGTCGGCCGCCAGCGAGACCACACGCTGTGTGTTTCCGCTCGTCGCGCCCTTGTGCCACTGTCCCCGCGTACGCGACGTGTAGTGCATTTCGCCAGTTTCGACAGTTGTCTCGAGCGCCGGACGATCAGCATGCGCTACCATGAGAACGACTCCAGTGACGGCATCCTGCGCGATCACAGTCACCAGCCCGTTGCCTTTCGAAAAGTCGAGGGACGAAATGTCGAGCGCCGTCATGCGACCTCCTGCGGTGGCTCACCCGCGAGAATGCGCCGCGCCACGTCGGCGAGAGCTGCGTTCGTCGCGACTGCACTCTTACCAAATGCAGTGGCTTTGCCTTCCCAGTCTGTGAAAACACCGCCGGCCTCAGTGATCGCAGGCATCAACGCGGCAACGTCCCATGCGGAAACGACTGGGTCGGCCATCACCTCTGCCCTTCCCGTCGCAACGAGGAGGTATCCAACGCAGTCTCCCCACGTGCGGCTCAGCGCGGCGGCATCCGCGAGCGCGAGCCATCCGCGCCGCTTTTCCGGATGACCATTGAACGAGATATCCGTTGCAAGCACTGTCGCGGATGAGAGATCCTGCACCGTCGAAACGGAGCAGCGGCTTCCGTTCCACCAGCAGCCTTTTCCCGGAGCTGCCGCGAGAGTGTCACCAAGAGCAGGAAATGACGACGCTCCTGCAAGAACGGCTTCACCCTCTACGACGGCGATGAGACTTCCCCAGAACCCCACGCCACGAACGAACGACTTTGTGC